>NZ_JAVRBQ020000110.1:0-36836 GCF_034531215.2 Nostoc sp. ChiSLP03a | reverse complement strand
TTCTCTTCTTTACAAGCTTTACGCGAGCGCATCCAAGAAATCTTCGACCAACTCACATTTGAGCAGGTAATTTCTGTCTCTTCTTATAACTTTATCTTGGAAGCTCTATTCTATGCAGCTTCATATTAATTTGGTATAAGACAAAAACTAGGTAAAGCCGATGAATCAGGCGACTAGAAATGTCCTGTGCATGACGGGTATAAAAAAAAGTTTTTCCGGCGTGCCAGCGCTCTCGGAAGTGGATTTTGAACTGAAGGCAGGGGAGATTCATGCACTGGTCGGAGAAAATGGTGCTGGGAAATCGACGCTCATCAAGATGATGACGGGGGCTTATCGGCGGGACTCAGGTGTTATGGAGTACGACCAGAAAACCGTTGCATTTCAAAACCCGACTGAAGCACAGGCGGCAGGCATTGTAGCCGTCTACCAAGAGATCCAGCTCGTGGATTTCCGAACTGTTGCCGAGAATATTTTTCTGGGCAGGGAGCCGCATCGCTTCGGCATCATTGATAGACGGGTGATGAATACTAGGGCAGCCGATATTCTGGAGCGCCTGGGGTTGCATATCGACCCGCGCTCAGTGGTTGGTTCGCTGAATATTGCCCATCGCCAGATGGTAGCGATCGCCCGCGCTATATCCTTTGGGGCGCGGGTGCTGATCCTTGATGAACCCACGAGTTCGCTGACGGAAACTGAAGTTTCTGTGCTTTTTGATGTCATGCGGCGGCTAAAGTCGCAAGGGACATCTATCGTCTACGTCAGCCACCGTTTTGAAGAACTTTATGCCGTGTGCGATCGCGTGACGGTACTGCGTGATGGGCGCAACATCGTGACGCGATCGCTCTCTTCGCTGACTCGTCTGGAACTCGTTTGTTTTATGCTAGGTCGTAAACCCGAAGAGGTGAGCCAAGGAGTCACGGCATTTGCAGGACACTCGCAAAACACACCTTGTCAGCCAGTGTTGCTGCAAGCGGAAGCTCTCAAATATAAAAAACGGCTCAATGGTGTTTCCATTGAAATGCGGCATGGCGAAATCGTTGGGATTGCGGGTTTACTCGGCTCTGGTCGTAGTGAAACGGTGCGTGCCTTGTTTGGAGCTGAACCACTTGAAGGTGGAACTGTAAAACTCGAAGGTAGTCTTTTATCTCTGCGCGATCCTCATGATGCCATAGACGCAGGCATCGCTTTCCTTTCTGAGGATCGCAAGGCAGACGGCATCATCCCTGAGCTTTCGGTGCGCGAAAACCTCACGCTTGCTGCCCTGCCGAACCTTACACAATGGGGCATTGTTTCCAGAAAACAACAGAGCGAGCTTGTAGAGCGTTTCATGCAGCGTCTTGATATCAAAGCCGCCAGCGCCGAGCAGAAGATCCACGAACTATCGGGCGGCAATCAGCAGAAGGTGCTTCTGGCACGATGGCTGTGCAAGAATACAAAACTTCTGCTCCTCGATGAGCCAACTCGTGGTATTGATGTTGGTGCAAAGCGCGAGATCCAGCAGCTAATTGCCGAACTAGCAGAGCAAGGGCTGGGAGTTCTGATGATTTCCTCGGAAGTGGAAGAGTTAGTTGAAGGCTCGCAACGTGTGGTCGTTCTGCGTGACGGGCAGTCAATCGCGGAACTGGGTGGCGAACAGAAGAACGTCAAGGCAATTCTGCACGCAATGGCAGAAGGCGCAGATCGTCAGGAAGCCGTCGGTGGACAATCTCAAACAGAGCAAAACCCAAATGAAGAGCAAGAAGCCTAATCTGGGTTGGGGAACCCTGTGGAATCCAAACTTCGGTGCATTTGCGGCACTCTTAATTCTCTATGTTGCGAACGCCATCTTCACACCGCGTTTTGCAACAATTAGCAACACATTGAATATGTTGCTGCAAGTATCCACAACAATGTTGATTGCCATTGGCATGACCTTTGTCATTGCCTCCCGTGGCATCGACCTGACGGTTGGCTCTACTATGGCATTGGTTTCAGTCATTGTGGCATTGCTGATTAAGTATGGGATGACTGTGGCTATCTTGTTCGCTTTCAGCGCTGCTCTATTGGTTGGTTCGATCAATGGCTTTCTGATCTCACGTCTGAAACTTGATGCCTTGATCGTCACCTTGGCGGCTCTGATCTTATGGCGTGGAATTGCTCAGGTGATCGGGGACGGTAAGCTCGTTCCTTTCGTCAATCCGACATTTGAAGCGCTGGGAAAGGGCTATCTCGGTTCTATACCAATTCAAGTTGTCATTGCGGGAGTAGCGATCGCGGCAGCTTTTTTCTGTATTCGCTCTACGCTTTTGGGCCGTCATATCGTTGCAGTTGGCGGCAACGAGGAGGCCGCACGGCTTGCGGGTATCCGTGCGGAGCGCGTGAAATATATAGTCTATATAATTAGCGCCCTGCTTGCTGGGTTAGCCGGACTTATCGAGACAGCGAGGCTGGGTATGGGCGATCCGAGTAAGGTCGGTGTCAACGCGGAATTTGATGCGATCGCGGCTGTTGTTGTTGGCGGTACGCCCTTCTCCGGTGGTCGGGCAAATGTCCTCGGTACTGTTGTCGGAGCCTTGCTCATGCAGGTGATTTCCACAAGTTTCAATATGCTGCTGATTCCTTTTACCTGGTCATTGGTTTTGAAATCCGTAATCATTCTTTTCGCCATTTTTTTGCAGCGTCCGAGGGAGGTTTAACGCGTCATGCCTGCTACAAGGTCTCTTGCGCTTACGGGTTTGCGGCATCTTGCCAAGCTCCTCACCTCCCAGGGCGTGCTACTCATGCTCCTTAGTTTGGCTGTTTTCGCATCCTTTCGTTATGAAACCTTCCTGACACCTGTTAATCTGATGAACATCATGCGACAGAATAGTATGCTGGCGATCGTGGCGCTAGGCATGACTGTCGTCATCTTGAGTGGAGGAATCGATCTGTCTGTGGGTTCCCTGGTTGCTCTAGGCGGTGTTGTTACAGCAATGCTTGCCGAACAAGGAAGCTTCGTGGCGATCGTCGGTGGCATTGCTAGCACCACGTTGCTCGGTGTAGTCAATGGTCTTCTTGTATCGCGTGCGCGGCTTCAGCCGTTCGTTGTTACCTTATTCACTGCCAGCGCTGCACGCGGTCTGGCGTTGAGCATCACCGAGGAAAAGTCCATTGCCGTATCATCGACAGCATCGGGATTTATTTGGCTGGGTAGGGGATTCATTGGTTGGGTTCCTGTACCTGTGCTGATAGTTGCACTCTTATATTTTGCAGCTTGGTTTATGCTGCACAGAAGCCGATTAGGTTTGCACATATTCGCTATTGGCAATAACGAGGAGGCTTCTCGGCTCATGGGCGTGAACCCAAACCAAGTAAAGCTGGCAGTCTACACATTTAGCGGGTTGCTTTCAGGGCTTGCTGGTATTATTCTCGCAGGTCGTCTAGGGGCGGGTCAGCCTGTCGCTGCCTTTGGCTGGGAGACGGATGCGATCGCCGCCACCGTTATGGGAGGAACGTTTCTCGCAGGGGGTCAAGGGAGCGTGTTTCCGACGCTAGTCGGTGTACTTTTACTCGGAATGATGTACAATCTTTTAAATCTTGAGGGAACCATTACTCCTTGGTGGCAACTCGTACTTCGTGGGGCCTTCTTACTTTTGGTCGTGCTTTTTCAGCAGCGTATCGTGCAGAGAAGCTGAGTTTATTGAAACGGAAGTTGTAGTTGTTCAGAGTTTCTGACTCTGTTCAACGTTATAGCAAGGGAGTGGGGACTGGGGACTGGGGATGGTGGGGCCCCTGAAGGGGATAAGGGGTAATGGGGACTGGGTGAAAAGCCTTTTTGTGTGTGTCTAAGTTTTATCGTCTGTTGATGTCCTAACCACCTTGACTGTTGCTATAAATACATTCCCAAGCCTCCAGGCTGGGAACAAGACGACACAAGCCTTTAGGCTTTACAAGCGTGCCATTCGGTTATTGACTCTAAGCGATCGCTTTACTCATGCTCGATTTTACTAAAAACTATCATTAACTTTTAACTGCTGGCAGATGTTTTTTTTTCAGTTTTCCTACTCTGCATACTCAGCTTTTTCCGCCATGTCTCCATATAAATGTAAAACACTGGAGTCAGATAGAGAGTTAATATCTGAGAGAACACCAATCCACCAACGATCGCAATCCCCAAAGGACGACGCGCTTCTGAACCTACTCCTGTCCCCAGAGCAATGGGTAATGTTCCAATTAAAGCTGCCATCGTCGTCATCATAATCGGACGGAAGCGAATCAAACAAGCGGCATAGATGGCATCAAAGGAATTTTTTCCTTCCTTTCGCTGCGCTTCTATAGCAAAATCCACCAGCATGATGCCGTTTTTCTTGACGATGCCCACTAAGAGAATTATGCCGATGAAAGAGTAAAGATTTAAATCAACCTGGAAAATCAGCAGCGTCAATAATGCACCAAAACCCGCCGAAGGCAAACCAGAAAGAATGGTGATTGGGTGAATGAAATCTTCATAGAGGATACCGAGAATGAGATAGATGACTACAATAGACACCAACAACAGCACGCCTAAATCGTTGAAGGACTGTTGAAAAGTCTGGGCTGAACCCTGAAAGCTGGGGGTAATTGTTGAGGGTAGTACCTCACTGGCTGCTTGCTTAATAGCATCTGTAGCTTGACTTAGAGACGTTCCTGGGAGGGTATCAAAAGAGATAGTTGCAGAGGGGAGTTGAGCAACGTGAGTAACCGTGAGCGGGCCGACACTCTGAGTAATATTAGCGATCGCACTCAAAGGAACAAGTTTTCCAGTACTTGATTGCACATAGAGCATCGATAGAGCGCTAGGATCTCGTTGAAATTCCGGTTTGACTTCCAAGATTACATAGAATTGGTCATTTGGGGTATAAATAGTTGACACCTGGCTAGAACCATAAGCAGCGCTGAGGGTTTGTTCAACTTGTTGAGCGGTAATGCCAAGGGTTGCGGCTTTGTTGTGGTCAAATTTGACTTGGATTTGAGGAGTGCTGAGTTGTAAATCGCTGTCAACGTTCTGGAGTCCTGGTAGGGTTTTGACTTTATCTACAAGTTTAGGAACGTATTGGCGCAGGTCTTGTAAATTCAAACTCTGCAACGTGAACTGATAAGTAGAATTGGTTTGTTGTCCGCCGATGGGAATAGCTGGCGGAGAACGCAGAAATGTCTTAACCCCAACTACACGTCTCAACTTAGGGGTTAACTCTTGAATGATTTGGTCAGCACTCAGTTTACGTTGAGAACGTGGCTTGAGCCGAATCGTAATTCGCCCGGAGTTCACCGAGGCATTCGGCCCACTTGCACCCACAATTGAGTCAACGGCTTCAATGTTAGGGTCTTGACGAATGATATCAACAACCTTTTGTTGGTGACGGCGCATATCATCAAAAGAAATATCTTGCGCTCCTTTGGTGTTGGCTGTCAGTTGTCCGGTGTCTTCTGTAGGAATAAATCCTTTGGGAACGATGACGAACAAATAGATGGTCATTACCAGCAGAATGCCAGAACCAATCAGTGTCATCAAGCGGTATTTTAAGACAGGCTTAAGAGTCCAATCATATCCCCGCAGTAGTAAATCAAATGCCCGTTCTGAAACTCGATATAGCAGATTTGGTCTTTGTTGATGCGAACGCAGAAAGCGACTGCATAACATGGGAGTGAGACTGAGGGAAACAAAACCCGAAACCAAAATTGCCACTGCGATCGTCACGGCAAATTCATGAAATAATTTCCCGATTATTCCACTCATGAACATAATCGGGATGAACACCGCCACTAGGGAAAGGGTCATTGACAAAATTGTGAAGCTGATTTCCCTCGATCCCTTCAATGCCGCGTCTAGGGGAGATTCGCCCATTTCTCGATAACGAACAATATTTTCCAACACCACGATCGCATCATCCACAACAAAGCCCACAGAAAGGGTCAACGCCATTAGTGAGAGGTTGTCTAGGGAGAAACCTGACAGATACATCACCGCAAAAGTGCCAATGATCGCTACAGGTAACGCCAAACTGGGAATTAGGGTAGCAGTGATGTCACGCAAGAATAAGAAAATAACTAAGACAACTAGACAAACCGAGAGAACCAAGGTAAATTTCACATCATTGACAGAGGCTCGGATGGTTTGGGAGCGATCGTACATAATCCCCATCTCAATAGATTTGGGAACTTGTTCGCGGAGTGTAGGTAAAAGTTCTTGGATGGCATCAACAATATTTACCGTGTTAGCACCTGGTTGCGGCTGTACAGCTAGAACAACAGAATGACGGTTTGTTACTTTGCGATCGCTATACAAATTCGAGACTTTGACGTTTTGTTCGCTGTCAATCACCTGCCCCAAATCCTGAAGCCGCACGGGCGCACCATTTTTGTAAGTTACAATTAGCTGGCGATAGCTGTCAGCATCGGTGAGTTGACCGTTCGCCTGAATTGTATAACTTTTGTAAGTATTAGAGAGACTGCCGGTTGGTAAGTTGACATTTCCCTGTTGAATTGCAGTTTTTACCTGATTTAAACCAATTCCCCTTGATGCCAACTCTCGCGGGTCAAGCTGGACGCGGACTGCATATTGCTGTTGACCAAAAACTTGTACCTGAGCAACACCATCAATCATCGAAATTGGTTGACCAACTGTTACCTCTGCGTATTCATCTACTGTCGAGATTGGCTGTGTCTCCGAATACATATAGAGGAAGAGAATTGGTGAGACAGATGGGTTAACTTTGCGGTATGTGGGGGGGTGAGGCATTCCGGCTGGCAGTTGTCCGGCTGCTGCTGAGATCGCCGCCTGTACATCTTTGGCGGCATCTTCCACTCTGCGGCTAAAGTCAAATTGTAGGGAGATGTTGGTGCTGCCTGTGGAACTGGTGGAATTAAATGAATTGAGTCCGGCAATTTCGGTAAACTGTCTTTCGAGGGGTGCGGCGACTGAAGATGCCATTGTTTCTGGGGTGGCACCAGGGAGACTAGCAGAGACAGATATAAAAGGATATTCAACGTTGGGTAGGGCGCTGATGGGTAACAGTAGATAACTCATGAGACCGAAAATAAGGATACCCATCATTACCAAGGTGGTCATGACTGGACGACGAATGAAGAGTTCTGAAAGGTTCATGAGTTTTGTTCTCCCAGAAATGTGATGGCGATGCTGATCGCTTAGTACAGCTTTGCGTAAAATTATGGCGAATTGAGGGTTGAAATTTAAACGCAAAGGGGCGCAGAGGTAAGCGCAGAGGCACGCAGAGATTTCGCTATGAATTAATGAGATGTTGTACTTAGTCTGTGTTGTCTTTAATTTTGAGTTTTGAATTTTGAATTGTTAAATATCACGATCGCTCCCCTGAAAATGAAAATACCCGCCGGAATTTAACTTGATTAAGCTTCTTCCGCCATGATTCCATATAGATATAGAACACGGGTGTTAAATACAAGGTCAATATCTGAGAAAACACTAGCCCGCCCACAACTGCAATCCCTAGAGGACGGCGAGATTCGGAACCAGCCCCAAATCCGATCGCTATGGGCAAGGTTCCCATTAATGCTGCCATTGTCGTCATCATAATCGGCCGGAAGCGCACCAAACAGGCTTGATAAATTGCCTCAGACGGTTTTTTCAATTCTTCTCGCTGGGCTTCAATTGCAAAGTCCACCATCATAATCCCGTTTTTCTTCACAATGCCCACTAAAAGAATTATGCCGATGAAGGAGTAAACATTCAATTCAACATGGAATATTATCAGCGTTAACAATGCCCCAAAACCTGCTGATGGCAAACCGGAAAGAATCGTAATTGGGTGAATGAAATCCTCATAGAGAATACCCAAGATTAGATAAATTACTAAGATGGCGATCGCTAACAGTAAACCCAAACTCGGCAGTGAACTTTGAAATACCTGGCTTGCGCCCTGAAAGCTGGTACTAATGCTCTTAGGAATCACTCGATCGATCAGTTCTGCAATTTTTTGGTTGGCATTTCCCAAGGACGCACCGGGAGCGAGGTTAAAGGAAATGGTAGCGGCGTTCATCCGACCGTTATGATTGACCATTAACGGGCTGACTCCCTGAGATAGTTTGGCGAATGTCTTCAGAGGAACTGCTACTCCTGTGCTGGAGTTAATATATAAGGTCAACAGAGCATTGATATCCTGCTGAAACTGAGGTGCTAATTCCAAAATCACCTGATACTCATTGGTTGCTGCATAGATGGTTGACACTTGGTAGGAACCATAAGCACTTCTGAGGGTATTTTCAATTTGCTCGGCGGTAATCCCATAAGTTGAGGCTTTATCGCGGTCAATGTCAATTTGAATCTGGGAAGCAAACTGTAAATCGCTGTTGACATCCTGGAGTTCTGGCAAGTTCTTCATCTTCAGAACAAGTTGGGGAACATATTCCTGTAAGGGTTTGACATTAGAACTCTGAAGTGCAACCTGATAAAGTCCTGTGCTTTGTTGAGCGCCAATAGGTATTGCTGGAGGATTTTGTAAGAATACTTGGATGCCTGGAACAGTGGCGAGTTTGGTTCGCAAATTTTGCACGATTTCGTCAGCCCCTAGTTGGCGCTGCGATCGCGGTTTTAACCGAATAAACAAACTCCCGGAATTGGCTGCAACTGCTGCCCCACTGCCATTAGCACTCGCTCCCGCGCCAATATTGGAGTTGACTGCATCTACATTCGGATCTTGGCGAATCAAGTTAGCAACTGTCTGCTGATGCTGCACAAGATTATCAAAGGATGCATCCTCGGCTGCTTGAGTAATACCTGTAATTTGCCCGGTATCTTCGCTAGGAATAAAGCCTTTGGGAACTACCAGCAACAACCCAACTGTCACCACCAATAGAACGACAGATAAAATCATCGTGGTGCGGTGATATTTTAAGACTTTTTTGAGACTCCAATCGTACAAACCGAGGAAGCGATCGAAGACATATTCGGAAGCTTGATATAACCGGCTTTGATTAGCATGATCTACAGGACGCAGAAAACGGCTGCACAACATCGGAGTCAAAGTCAAAGACACAAAACCAGAAACGAGAATTGCCACTGCGATCGTCACAGCAAATTCATGAAATAATCGTCCCAGGACTTCACTCATGAACAACATGGGAATGAACACTGCAACTAAGGAAAGTGTCATCGATAAAATTGTGAAACCAATTTCTCTCGACCCATTCAACGCCGCTTCTAACGGACGTTCCCCCATTTCCATGTGACGGACGATATTTTCTAGCATGACGATCGCATCATCCACTACAAAACCCACCGAAAGGGTCAATGCCATCAGTGATAGGTTATCTAGTGAGTAGTGCAGCAAATACATCACTGCAAAGGTACCAATCAGCGAAACGGGTAACGCCAAACTGGGAATCACCGTGGCTGAAAGGTTCCGCAAAAAGATGAAAATTACCAAGATAACTAGAGCGATCGTCAAAATCAACGTAAATCTGACATCATCTACTGAATCTCGAATTGATTGAGATGCATCATAGAGAATCCCAATTTCCACGGATGCCGGAATCTGTTCTCGCAAATCCGGTAGCAATTTCTTAATCGTGTCTACGACTTGCACCGTATTAGTTCCGGGCTGTCTTTGAATGGTGAGAATAATGGCGCGAGTATTGTTATACCAGCTTGCCACCTTGTCATTTTCTACACTGTCAACAATCCGACCCAGTTGATTGAGATAGATGGGCATTCCATCTTTATAAGAGACAATCAACTGGCGATAAGCAGCCGCATCCTCAAGTTGTCCGTTAGTTTGAACTGTAAAATTCTTGTGATTTCCTGAAAGACTGCCGGTAGGCAAATTAACGTTACCCTGTTGAATCGCCGTCGCCACCTGATCTAGCCCAATTTGCCGCGTTGCCAATTGCTGCGGATCGAGTTGAATTCGAGCCGCATACTTTTGGGAACCGTAAACAGCTACCTGTGCCACCCCATTGATTGTAGATAGCTTTTGCGCCAGATAAGTCTCGGCATAATTATCTACCTGGGAAAGGGGCAGTGTGGGGGAATCCAGGTAAAGGTAGAGAATCGGTTGGTCTGCGGGGTTAACTTTGCTATAGGTGGGAGGATTGGGTAAATCGTTAGCAATTTGCCCCGATGCTCCCGATATCGCGGCTTGCACATCCTGCGCCGCGTCATCAATATTCCGACTCAGGTTAAATTGCAGGGTAATTTGAGTCTGTCCCAGAGTGCTAGTTGAGTTGAGCGAATCGAGTCCAGCAATACTAGAAAATTGCTTTTCTAGAGGACGGGCAACCGATGCTGCCATTGTTTCCGGGCTGGCTCCCGGTCGGGAAGCACTTACCTGAATTGTGGGATAATCTACACTTGGTAAATCGCTGATGGGCAGCAAGCGATAACTCATGAAACCGAAGATCAAAATCGCCGCCATTACCAAAGTCGTCATGATCGGGCGGCGGATAAATGGTTCTGAAAGGTTCATGATTCACCTCCGCCTGACTTCGGGGATTCTCCCCCTGCCCCCCTTCCTCTTCTTGGGAAATTTCCACCTGCATTTGAGTCATTGCCGGCTGTTTTGATGCGGATTTTGCTACCCGAAACGAGATTCGCTTGACCATCGGTAACAATTTTATCGCCTGGTTGCGGCCCTTTCTGAATCACATCTAGCCCCTGAATGGTGCTGCTAACTGTAACTGGAACATTTTCTACCGTCATGTCTGGCTTAACTACAAAAACAAATTGCCCATCGGGGCCATTCTGCACGGCTTGGGAAGGAACAACCGTTGCATTTGGTTGTTCAGTCAGCGTTAGGGTTGCGTTGACAAATTGACCGGGAAATAAGTGTCCCTGAGTGTTATCAAAGTCGCCAATTAGTTGAATTGTCCCCGTAGTGTTATCGACCGTATTGTTGACAAACGTCAAAGCACCTGGAATTGCATGAGATGGATTATCGGGGAACGTTACATCTACCTTCAGCTTGCCATTCTGCATATACTTTTGTACTTGGGGCAGATTTGTTTCAGGAATGGAAAAAGCAACTTGAATCGGGCGAATTTGGGTGATGGTAACAAGTGGAGTAGTGCTGTTGGCTTGTACCACATTCCCCTGAGTTACCAGAATATTGCCAGCGCGACCATCAATCGGCGCATAAATTTTGGCGTAAGATAATTGCACTTTGGTATTTTCTAATGCTCCTTGGTCGGAAACGACAACAGCCTGAGCATTAGCGATCGCAGCTCGATCGCCTTGGACAACAGCCTCAGCATTAGTCAGCGCCACGCGATCGCTTTTCAAAACTGCCTCAGCATTAGCGATCGCTTCTCGATCTGCTTGTAGGGTTGCTGTGGCCGATTTGCTATTGGAAACGTATTGCTGTGCTTGATCTAAACTAATCGCGCCTTTCTTATACAACGCACTATAGCGATCGCTCTGTCCCTGAGCAAATTCTGCTTGCGCTCGATCTTTGGCTAAATTCGCTTCGGCTTGTCGCACTAAGGCTTGGTCTTTGACTAAAGTGGCTCTAGCTTGGTCTATCTGACCCAAATCTCTAGTTAATGCATCTCTGGCTTGTTGTACCGAGGCTTGGTCTTTTGCTACAACACCTTGAGCTTGCTGAATTGCAGCAGCTTGCGATCGGTCATCTAGGGTAAACAAAAGTTGTCCCTTTTTTACATCTTGACCTTTCTTGAAATAAACGCCAACAATCCGTCCGCTAGCTTGGGGCGTAATCGATACTGTAGACCCCGCTTGCACGTTGCCGATCGCCTGCAATTGTAAGGGAACCGTTTTTTGTGTCACCATTGCCACAGTTACAGGTGTAACTTGTTGCTTATTACGCCCAGATTTTTCACTTTTGTCTGACTTGGCTGCATCTGCATAGATGTTAAAAAAACCTAGTCCAGCCAGTAATAGCACGCCCAAAATTATCAAAGTAATCTTTTTCTTTTTTGGCGATCGCGGTAGCTCTGGTTCTATGCTGTTCTCAGTCAAATCGTTAGAAATTTCATGGTTCATCAGAACCTCCAATGCATTTTTGTTAATTAAAAACCGTGAAATCCTTTACTACCTCAACTGCCGCCGATCCTAATTTCATTTGAGGCGGCACATCTAAATAATTCGTTTTTTCCGGTTTGCTCGATGTGCCTTGTCAAATCATGATGATTTTGTTTATTATAAATCAAACAAATCATATTTATAAATACGTCTTAAGTAATCATATTTAAAATATCTCATTATCTTAAGGGATACTTTTTTACCTGCGTTTACTTATTATTTCTTAGCTGCCGATATAGAAGGTGGAGAGCTTGTTTTTCTATCTGTCTGACTCGTTCCCGACTAATACCCATGCGCTGACCAATCTGTTCTAGAGAAAGTTCATTTCCATCTATTAAACCAAAGTGTAAGTTTAATATTTCTTGTTGTTGTCTAGATAAACTTGACAATAAGTCTTCAAGCTCTTGATTGAGAGATTGCTCAGTAGTATAGCCATTTTGAGAATATCTATAATCTTCGATTAAATCTTCTAACTTTACATCTTTTTCTGAACCAACTTGAAGATCGAGAGAGATAGTTTGACGAGCCAAAGTTAGATATTGTCGAATCTGATTAGGCTCTAAAGCAAGTGCATGAGCAATTTCCGTAGTGGTAGGAACGCGACCAAGTTTTTGAGATAACTCTCGCTGAACGCGCTTAATTTTGTTTAACTTATCATTAATGTGAATCGGTAATCTAATTGCGCGTCCTTGTTGAGCGATCGCTCTGGTAATTCCTTGACGAATCCACCAGTAAACATAAGTTGAAAATCTGTATCCTAAAGCCGGATTGAATTTTTCAATTCCTCTTTCCAAACCCAAAGTACCTTCTTGAATTAAGTCCATCAGTTCTAAGTTCCGTCTCTGATATTGCTTGGCAATTGACACCACGAGCCGGAGATTAGACGCCATCATTTTCTGCTTGGCTTTTTTCCCTTGATTTAGCTTTTGAAGTAGTTCTTGTTCGCTTAACTGCATCCGATCAGCCCATTCTGACAGTGTGGGGGTACGATTTAATTTAACAGTCAGTTTTTCGGATTCAGCAAGTATTTTTATCATTTGTTGAACTTGTTGGGCAAAAAAAACTTCTTGCTCTTGGGTTAACAGAGGTATCCGCCCAATTTCTTGAAGATAAGCACGTACCGTATCAGTTGTATATTGAGATGCTTGGCTTGTGTTAGTAGCTTTAGTATCTGGGAATGAAGTTAAGTTACTCATGTTGAGTTAGCCTCTACCGATTAATTGGGGTATTTTTTATTGGGGAAAAAGTGCAAATAGTGACTTGATGGCCCATAAAGGGTTTTATAAAAAAACCAGGTATCAAGTACTAGTTCCAAAAGAGCAATCAATACCCAAATTGCTAATGAAACAATTACAGGTAGGCTGAGATCGGGAAATTTCCTTTGCAAATCGATAATGCCAAATAGCAGCAAAAATACAAGCGAAACTCCTAGAAGAAATGACAGCTTGACAATTGCGAGAATGAACCGACTCATCTCTAATATGCGATTATAAAGCCGAGAAAATCTTTCCAGGATTTCTTCCATATTATTGATGACAAGTAAAATTTGTTGTTGGTGCAAATGGGTAGCTAAAGAGCATTGTTGCTGCACTTGCGTCAATTCATGTTCATTCTTGAAATTATCTAAAAGCTTGTCCCAAGATAACACCTGAGAGCTATTTGACCAAGTTGGGAAATCTTTTAAATGTAAGGGAACTAAATAGTTAATCAGTGCGATCAGAGTTTTATCAAAATTACTGAGTTCGGGGGGAAGAGACTGAGTTAGACGAATCAGTTGGTCAATTTGAATCTGAAGTGTATAGTAGTCCTCATATCTTCTTTGAGCGATCAACTGACTAGTAAAGGTGAGAAAAACAATTAACACCCCCAATAAAGCTGCTAGGGACTGGGATACAGCAGAAAAGAATTCAATCGCTACTTGTTTAGGTACTGTCAGCCAGGAGGCATTTTCCCGTATCGAAAAAACCAAGGTGGCAACAAATACAAACCCGACAATTGCTAGCTGATGGTGGGTAACAATAGCTATGATTGTCCGCACTAAAGGAGTGTTGCTGAGTTGAACCAAGATTTGTAAACCTGGGACTGGTTCACAAATTTGAAGTCGTTGGGCTTTGCGGGTTGACATGATAGAAAGATACAGTTCCTAGCTTGTTTGCGACAGTGTGTATTAAGGAAGGCAGGAGGAAAACTGCTCGGTTGTTGAGCGTAGTCGAAACATTGTTTCCTGCCGTGACCAGACGGGTCTTGGGTTTAAGACCCTCACCAAATTTTCAATTTGGAGCTGCTTATTCAAAATTGGTCTGAATCCTCAACTGAGGTAAAACCCCCTGCCCCCTGCCTGCTTCATTTCCCACGCTGCAAACTCAGATGATTGGCCCCAGACTGAATCAATTTGCTCAGATCAGCAACAGCGCTAGCATACTGAGGATCGGCTAATGTCGCTAAGGTTTGGTTTTGCACTAAGGCTTTTTGTTGTGCCTCGGTTAATGCCACGTTAATATCTGGAGCAATGCCGACATGATTGATATCTCGACCTTTCGGTGTGTAGTATTTAGCGATGGTTAGTTTCAGCCCCGACCCATCCTCTAGTGGCTCGACGGCTTGAACTAAACCTTTACCAAAGGTGCGAGTTCCTACTAAGGTGGCGCGATTGTCGTCTTGTAGCGCTCCCGACAGAATTTCGCTGGCGCTAGCAGATCCCTTATCAACTAGTATTACTAAGGGTTTGTCGGTGAGAGGATGTCCCGATGCATTGTAGCTCTCTTTCACTTGGTCTCGATTTACCAAAGACACGATCGCTCCTTGCTTCAACCACATACTGGCAATTTGCAAACTCGCATCCAGCAGTCCACCCGGATCGGCACGCAGATCCAAAACGTAGCCCTGTACCTGTTGTTTTTCTAATGCTTCAATTGCCTGATGCATCTGGGCGGGGGCAGTTTGCGTAAACTCTGGCAAACGAATGTAACCAATTTTGCCTGCTGCTGTTGTTTGCGTGTTATAAGTTACAGGATGGATAGCAATATTGGCGCGAGTAAGTTTGTAAGTTTGCGATTGATTGCCCCGTTGAATCATGAGTACTACCTTGGTTCCCACCGGGCCAAGAATCCGCTTCACGGCATCGTCAATTTTCATCCCCTGAGTTTTTTGACCGTTAATTTGGACAATTACATCGTCCGGCAAAATACCCGCTTTAAAAGCAGGGGTTCCTTGAATTGGGGCGACAACGGTTAAGGCTTTAGTTTTTTCATTCTGCGCCAGTTCCAGCCCTACGCCACTGAGGTTGCCAGAAATGTCGTTATTTAGGGCTTTAAATTCTTGCGGGTCGAAAAACTCGGTGTAGCGATCGCCTAATTTCGCCACCATTTCTTGAATCGCCCCATAAGCCTCTTTCTTAGAACTATAAGAACGGCTAATATACTGCTGGCGAATTGCTTGCCAATCTTGATGGTTAAAACTGCCATCAACATAATTTTTATCTAGAATTTGCCATACTTCATCCACCATTTTTTGAGAGCTAGGTTGCGGTTTACCTAGAGCTTTGGAAGTGTAGAGGCTAGTTCCTACAAAGATTGTGGCTATAACAGCCAGTTCTATCTTGATTAGAAGTTCTTGTTTAAACATACTTTATTTTTTGAAGAAGAATACAGAATTCAGAATGTAATCAATAAAGGACTGAATACTCATAGTTGCAGATAATTCCTTCTAAATTCTCACAGATTACTCCTGAATTCTGTTTTGATAAAACTGTACAAAATAGTAGAGAATAACGATTGATTTGGAAAGTATAGAACCATTATGCAATCATAATTACGAGTGACAAATGACCAATGACCAATGACCAATGACCAATGACAAATTACGAATTATCTTGAGATTTTCCTTTGCGGTGGGGATAGGCAGTCTTAAAAATATCCTGAATTTTAGTCTTTTGTTCAGCAGTAAGATTCAGGCTAAACACTGCTTTACGCATTTTTTCACCTTGTTGTAATTTTGTTGACAATTCTTTTACTTGATCTGGGGTCAGAACTGCCTCAACTTGCTTGCGAATTTCTTCGCGTTTGTGAGCGCGTTCTGGTGTATTCGCTGCCGGAGAGTTTGTCGTAGAAGTATCAGATACCTTTGTGCCAGAATCATTCCCTTGAGACACATCTGGAGATTTAGAACTGGTGCAACCTGTCATTCCTGCAATTAGGATAGTTGCAAGTAGCAGGGTTGGTAAAATTATCTGTTTTTTAATCATTTATTTCTCTGGTTTTTGCTGTGTGTAATAGAACTGTTCTGACTCAATTTCGGTTTATGACTGTTTAGAAGATGTTTGAAAAGTTGCTAATTTACTTACACCAGCTAATCTTAAAAGTTAGAAAGAGTTTGCACATGAGCTAGAATTCCTAACCTGACCAGTAAAAAAGTACTCAATTTATTGTGACTTTTTTCCTAATTTAGAAATAATTAATTAGTCGGAACGGCTCTACCCATACTAGAGAGAGATTCGTTATATAGAAGAATGGGTACTAGGTACTAGGGACTGGGAACTGGGTACTGGGGAAGAAATTATGAGTAAGATTTGGTTGGGGTCTGAATTCCGATTCAAATCTTCCCAATCCCTAGTCCCTAATCCCCAGTCCCCAGTTCAATATTTCCTTCTAAAATAGTGAAAATACCTATGGTTTTGTTACAAAGACCATTGAGTTGGAACAGTTCTATGGTTAGCTTGACCTACCCATCTTTTCGTCTGTTGCTTTACCTAGAGTGGCTGTTATTAGCCACGGCAGTGTTCATGGAAGTTCTGCTGCCGTTTCAGTTGTCCTGGTCTTTGCCGCTAGGAGTGATGGCGATCGCAACTTTCAGCTTGATGGGCTTGAGGCTACCAATGGTGAAGCCGGAAAGCAAACTAATTTATACAGCCCTGGAATTCGGTTTAATTTTGCTACCAGCAACTCAACATACTTTATCGACTCGCTCCGTTTTCCTGCTGTGTCTGGTATTGGTGATGCGGAGTTGTCTTATATTTAAGCGATCGGGACAGTTGGCTGTCTTAATTTTATCTCTGCTTACTTATGGAACACTACTTTTATCAAAACCGATTGTACCTGAGAATTTTCTGCCAGATAAGCTGATCCTCATGTCCTGGGATTGGCGATTAAGTAATATATTATTGTTTAGCTTAACGTTGGTATTCGCTTTATTGTTAATTAACGCTTTGCTTGCAGAGCGTCAAAGTCGAGAGCAGTTAGAAATTGCCCATCAGCAATTAGAAATCATCAATCAACAACTGTGCCAGTATGCCCTGCGGATTGAAGATCAGGCAACCTTGCAGGAACGCAACCGAATTGCCCGCGAAATTCATGATGGGTTGGGACACACTCTCGCCGCCCAAACCATTCAGATTAATAATACTCTGTTGTTTTGGCAATCAAATAATGACAAAGCATTAACATTTCTCAAACAGGCAAAAGAACTGGGGGCTGAAGCGCTGTTAGAAATTCGGCGATCGCTTTCGGTTTTGCGTTCAAATCCTTTGCAAGGGCAATCTCTCAAATCAGCTATTGAAAAGCTGCTGACAGATTTTCAGCAAACCACAGGTATTGAACCATCTTGTAAAATCGATCTCCCGCATACCCTACCAACAGAAGTAAACACGGCTTTATTCCGCATTGTGCAAGAATCGCTGACAAATATTTGCAAACACGCCGAGGCGACGAGTGTCACCGTTAAACTTCTGGCTCACACTGGGATGATTCATCTGTCAATCGAAGACAATGGAAAAGGTTTTAACCCCACTCAAAATACAACCGGGTTTGGATTACAAGGGATGCGAGAACGGTCGGTTGCACTAGGCGGCCAGTTAAATCTTCACAGTCAACTAGGAACAGGTTGCTGTATTTCTGTTTCTTTGCCACTCTCAAAGCTATTGGTGTTTTAGCTTATGATTCGGATTTTATTAGTTGACGATCAGCATCTTATTCGCCAAGGACTTAAGAGTATGCTTGAGTCCAATGACCAGATGCAGGTAATCGGTGAGGCGGAGAATGGGCAACGGGCACTCGATATTATTGCCGCACTCAAACCCGATATTGTACTAATGGATATTCGGATGCCCGTAATGGATGGAGTTGCTACTACAAAAGCGATCGCTCAACAATATCCTGAAATTAAGGTTCTCGTCCTCACCACCTTCGATGATGATGAGTATGTTTTCCAGGCGATGCGGCTGGGTGCAAAGGGCTATTTGCTCAAAGACACCGAACCAGATGAATTAATGTTAGCAATTCGCTCCGTCTACAAAGGACAAACCCTACTCGGCCCGGGATTGTTTGAAAAAGCACTCACGCCGCTTACCGCACCTGTCCAGTCTTTGCAAACTCCTCCAGAATTAGCGCAACTCACAGCCAGAGAATTAGATGTATTGCGGTTAATTGCTTGTGGAGCCAATAACCGAGAAATTGCCGAATCGCTGTTTCTTTCAGAAAACACTGTTAAGAACTATGTTACTAATATTCTCAGTCGCTTGAGTTTACGCGATCGCACTCAAGCCGCTTTGTTTGCCCATTCGTTGTTTAGTGGACTTAAGTAGAGTCTACTTGGGCAAGGTTATCGTTCGCTAAAAAGACAATGTATTGGCATGACAGGTCGATGTATTGGCATGACAGGTCGATGTATTGGCATTACAGGTCGATGTATTGGCATTACAGGTCGATGTATTGGCATTGCAGGTCGATGTATTGGCATTACAGGTCAAGATTTGATGCAAGAAGTTGATTGCACATTATGTATTAATGCACAACCACTGAATATAGATATTTTTACATACCCTTTCAGGGATAATTCTTGTTATACAGCAGCCTACAGGGAGAACTAAATATGACATCTCCAGAAACGGTTACATGGCTACAAGAACGGACAAGTTTAGGAATTCTCTCGCCTGAAGTATTAAATGCGATCGCTCAAGTAATTGAAGAACGAGTTGTACCCGGCGAAACTGACTTAGTTAGTGAAGGCAATTCTCCAGAAGCCCTTTATATTCTTGTAGAAGGTCAACTCGAAAGCAAAACCACCAATCAAAACAACCCAGCTTTAGCTTGTGGATTTCTCCCCGGTGCAGTGATTGAACTCAAAGAATTGCTGTTGGATGAATCAACTCCATTCACAATTACGACAGTAACCGAATGTCACTTGTGGGTTGTACCTGCTGCTAAATTTCGGGAATTATTCACTCAATACCCCGAAATTGCTCAGGCTTTTTCGCGTCAATTGGCTCAAGAATTAGCTCAGGTAACATCTGCACTTGGTTATGAACAAGAACGTTCTATTGCCTTGCGCCCATATTTAGTCACCAAAGCACAACGCGGAATTGTCGGTACAAGTCGCTATGCTGTGCGGTTGCGGGAGCAAATTAGAGAAGCAGCTGGCGATCGCAAATCAGTAGATATTTTCGGAGAACCAGGGTTAGAAAAAGACAATATAGCAGCTCTTATCCACTTTGGTTCTCCCAAACGGCGAGAACCAATTATTAAACTAAATTGTGGTATTCTCCAAACTAGCGGTGCAGATTTATTTGGTCGTGCTGGCGGCAAACCAGGGTTGTTGGAATGGTTGGGAGAAGGTACTCTAGTTCTCAACAATATCCAAGAATTGCCCGAAGAATTATTACCTGCGGTGACGGAGTTGCTCAAAACTGGTAAATATACCCCCGTCAATCGTTCTGGAGATTCAACACCCGAACCTCGTCCCAGTCAAGCCAGAATTCTGATTGTTTCAGAAAAAAGTCAGCCGATAGTTGAACGTTCTGTTGGTCACATTATTAAAGTGCCGCCGCTACGGGTGCGGAAAGCTGATATTCAGACACAGGTCGAATATTATACCAGTCTTTATACACGCTCTAGAGGGATTTCTAAACCGCACATTACCCCAGAAGCTTTACGTCGCCTCCAGTCTTATGATTTTCCTGGCAATCTCAGAGAATTGAAAAATCTGGTAGAAAGAGCGATTGTCCAAGCTGAGGGTGCAAATGAATTAACAGAAGAAATTTTCTGGCCAGCCGAAACTAAGAAAAAACGATTTCGGGTAAATTTGTTAAATGCCTATCCTGATTTGCGGCGGTTTTTACGTAGTGACTGGTGGCCCGATCGCATTAATTATGGTTTTACTGCAACGGCTTTTGCGATTATTGTGGCAATATTATTTATTGGGCCGCAAACCCGCGATCGCAATTTCGTCTTAAATCTATTTTGGGCTTGGTGGTGGCCTTTCTTCTTATTTCTCTTTCCCTTTTTGGGTCGTGTTTGGTGTTCTGTTTGTCCCTTCATGATTTATGGAGAAATCACCCAAAAGCTCTCTTTATGGCTGTGGCCTCGAAAACTCAAGCGCTGGCCGAGAGAACAAGCTGAAAAATGGGGCGGATGGTTCCTCTTTGGTTTATTTACCCTAATTTTCTTATGGGAAGAACTCTGGCATTTAGAAAATACAGCTTACCTCAGCGCTTGTTTGCTGCTATTAATTACTGCTGGGGCGATGATTTTCTCGGCTATTTTTGAGCGGCGGTTTTGGTGTCGCTATCTGTGCCCCATCGGCGGGATGAATGGTTTATTTGCCAAACTCTCTATGACGGAACTCCGGGCACAGCAAGGGATATGTTCTGCCAGTTGCACCACTTATCAATGTTATAAAGGCGGGCCGCAAAAGGGCGAAGGTATGGAAACGAATGGATGTCCTTTATACTCACATCCAGCGCAGTTAGAAGATAACCGAGATTGCGTACTGTGCATGACTTGCCTAAAAGCTTGTCCCCATCGTTCCGTTGAGTTCAACTTGCGTCCCCCTGGAATTGAATTGTGGACAACTCATGTACCCCGTACTTATGAAGTAGCATTATTGTTTTTGCTGTTGGGTGGTATATATTTACATCGCTTGCCAGAATTGCAATCTTGGTTAGGCTTACAACTGGATTTAACTGATTTTTGGCAGCACTTGGGATTATCGCTGCTAGTGTTAATTATTCCCGCCGTTCTTATCTTTGGGGCTTATCGCTTGCTCCAACTGTTCAACGCTAACCGTAAGCCTCGAAAATTTATAGAGCTTGCATATAGCTATCTCCCATTAGTTTTAGGAGGAAACTTAGCTCACTATCTACGTTTGGGCTTAAGCGAAGGCGGACGGATTTTACCTGTAACCTTTGCGACACTTGGTTTGAGTGGCGAACAATTGCCAATATTGGTTGCTCACCCAGCTGTGATTGAGTTTTTGCAAGGTGCAACAATAATTTTCTCCGTGTTAGTGACTATGTTTTTAACGCAAAAAATTGCCAAGCAACCAGTGCGATCGCTCATGGTGCAACACCTAACAGCGATCGCTTTGGGAGTTAGTATGTGGGCAATTATCGTCTCTTGAGCTTTACATCTTCCACCAGGCGGTTTTTAATCGCCTGGGCTAGGTGGAAAATGTCAGTTAAGAACATTCTTCCCTACGAACGTGATAGAAAATACTTATATGATTTATGATTTTTGACTCATAGTGTAAGGATTACAGATAATGCACGTTATAAAAAGAGCGATCAAACCAGCAACTTATATATCATTCCTCCACATTTACCAAACGACTTGGGGGACTGCTGGTGATATTTGTTTAATCCGTGAATCTGTAGCTAATGATAGTACAGCGAAGTTTATTGGGCACAAAATCCAACTAGTAGTTCCAAAAGGGCTAGAGCGCGATCGCATCGCCAATTGTCCAATAATTAAAGTTGCAGGTAATGTCGGCGACGGACATCCTAAAGAGCATCCGTTGGAATGGGAGGCTTATGAAGGTGTAAGTGAAGAAATAGCTTTAGCGGCTCTCAAACCTTGGGGCTTCAAGTTAATTGAACTCTAATGTAGCAAACCAGGCTTTTAAATCCGCGTAGTTTACCGCCGTAGGCATCGCCTGAAAATCCAACAATGCTTCACCGAGATTTTCTAATTGTTCTAAGGAAAGAGTTTCAATCCGGTCTAGCATCTCTTGGGGTAATTCTCCCACCCGTCGAGTAAGTTGACGGAGAATGAGCAATTGCCCTTCTGCTTTTCGTCCTTCTTCCCGTCCTCGTTGTTCGCCGCGTTGTTCACCTTCAGCGAGAATTTCTTGATAAATCACTGACTCGCGCATCATAATTTATTAGTTCTTACTCTAATGTATTAAACCAGGCTTCTAAATCCGCGATCGCCTGAAAATCCAACAATGCTTCACCGAGATTTTCTAATTGTTCTAAAGAGAGAGTTTCAATCCGGTTTAGTACCTCTTGGGGTAATTCTCCCACCCGTCGACTAAGCAGACGGAGAATCAGCAATTGCCCTTCTGTCTTTCGTCCTTCTTCTCGTCCTTGTTCCCGTCCTCGTTGTTCGCCGCGTTGTTCGCCTTCAGCGAGAATTTCTTGATAAATCACTGACTCGCGCATCATACCCTCCCGAAATAATTGTCGAATCAAATCTTGATTGTATTTTAACCCCGCTAAGATTTGGGTATACGCGGAAATTTCTGGTCGTTGTCTTGGCTCAAGTTGATTAACTTTGCCCACAACTTGTTGCAACAAAATTTGAGGTTGCGTGGTTGCTGTCAGTGGTGCTAACGGTAACAAAGCAGGATCGTTGAGGAATGGTTCGGGATTTTCTTCCCATAAGCGAATCACGCGATATTCATGACGGGTAGTTTCGACACAGAAAATAGTTTCAATTACTGTTTCTGGTGCGGGGGGAAGCAATAATACGACAACTTGCGTTATTGGTAGACGATACAAACGATACAAGCGTACCCAATAATCTAGCATCCGCAGGGGTAGGGGTGGCGTAGATTCTAGTTTGGTTTGAAATTCCAGATGCAGAATGCGTCCTTGTAGTTGTAAAAATGTGACATAATCAGCGCGAATTGGTTCAATGCTCAATTCGGTTTTGAGAACTGTGACGGAAGTTTGTAGTGTTCCTAATACCCAACTGGCAAAGGTAGCAGGATGCTTTTCGGACAGGAGTTTGCAGAGGTTATCAAAAGACATTAGCGATCGCTAACAATTGAACGAGGTATTGTTATTATCTCGTGCAGTGGTTTGAGTAAGCGATGTCTACGATGGGCTATGACGCTCGAAGACTCGCTAACGCTTCGCTATCGGCGTCGCACCATCGCTCAGGCAAGCTCAGTATTATACTCTGAGCGTATCTTTTGAAATTCCTGTAGTATTTACATTAATATTCCATTTCTGGCTAGGTTAAGTTATCAGACGGTAAAAAGAATAACTGTAGCGGTTCCTGCTTGACTAGTAAAAAACCTAACTTCCTTCTCTTTCCCTACCAAGGAAAGGGCAGAAACAGCCTTTATTACTAAATAAATTACGAATTATACTAATGCATCTGCACATAATTAAAAAGCGATCGTCGCCCTTTTTCCTTTTTCTCTTTATCCTGCTGTTAACTCTCCTCCTCGCCCTGCCTTGGGTAAGCGCGAAAGAACAGCCTAAGCCGAAGCCACAAGCGTGGCAGATTAACGGTATCGTTGCTGCTCTTGATGATGGATATGACGGAGTAAAGAAACTCGCTCTTAACAAATTCGATGAATATGATCTAAAAAATTTAAAATCGGTGGTTCAGAAACCAGAGGATATTGCTCAGAAAGTTTTCAAAATCCTCAAGGATAAAACCGTTGACAAATTTGTTCGTAGAGGTGCAGCATGGGCATTGGGAAATCTGGGGGAAGCAGCCAAACCCTACGTCAAAGACATCCTCGACATCCTCAAGGATAAAACTGTTGAGGCTGTTGTTCGTTCCGGTGCAGCATCGGCATTGGGAAATCTGGGGGAGGTTGCCAAACCCTACGTCAAAGACATCGCTGACATCCTCAAGGATAAAACTGTTGAGGCTGTTGTTCGTTCCGGTGCAGCATCGGCATTGGGAAATCTGGGGGAGGCAGCCAAACCCTACGTCAAAGACATCCTCGACATCCTCAAGGATAAAACTGTTGAGGCTGTTGTTCGTTTTGGTGCAGCAGTGGGATTGGGAAATCTGGGGGAGGCAGCCAAACCCTACGTCAAAGACATCCTCGACATCCTCAAGGATAAAACTGTTGAGGCTGATGTTCGTTCCAATGCAGCATGGGCATTGGGAAATCTGGGGGAGGCAGCCAAACCCTACGTCAAAGACATCGCTGACATCCTCAAAGATAAAACTGTTGACAAATTTGTTCGTTCCGGTGCAGCAGTGGGATTGGGAAATCTGGGGGAGGCAGCCAAACCCTACGTCAAAGACATCGCTGACATCCTTAAGGATAAAACCGCTGACCCCTCTGTTCGTTACGGTGCAGCAGTGGGATTGGGAAATCTGGGGGAGGCAGCCAAACCCTACGTCAAAGATATCGCTGACATCCTTAAGGATAAAACCGTTGACAAAGATGTTCGTTACAGTGCAGCATCGGCATTGGGAAAGATAGAACAATTCGACCTGAATAATATTGTTGTAATTTTGGATAGCATCTATTACGATGGTCAATCAGAATATGCACAGTGGCGATTTTTGACATATTTTCTGGGTGGCGGCACTGATGAAGTCAAAACACTGCTGACATGGCTAGGTTTTCCTGAGACTAAAACAATTCCTGTTTCATTAAGCCACGATCGCGGTGATAAAACTCTCAAAATCTTTGCCCAAGTCTGGGAACCTAGCCAAGGTTTAGCACAATTACGCGAAGACTTAGCAAAGCAAATTGCTGTAGTTGCGAGAAAAGTCTCTTGGCAACCACAAGATATTGGTATTCTAGAAACTCACTACAACAATCTTAAAAAAGCTGGCTACAACGAAGCTGATTCATTGCAATCAGTCATAGTTAACCTCAAAACTTGGCAGTGGTTGTTCAACGCCAGAACGACTATTTTGATTCATGCTGCCTTTTGGCTTGCCCTCATCTTCGCTTACCCCAAATTTCCCCAAGTTCAAGCCATCTTCTTCTGGAACCCTTGGGTAAGGCGCATTCTCGGTATTGGCTACGTCGGCTTAATTCTCACCTGGGTTCCCTTTTTCCGCGAAAAGTTATTTGAACCCTTCAAGCCTTCCCTACTAGCCGATGCCGGGTTAGATAATTTTAACCCCGAAGCTTACTTCCCAAATTCTAAAGTGAAAGTTCCCGGTGTAGAGGAACCCGTACCAATTACCCAAGTGCTACCTAGCATCAAAGGACAAGTCATCTTGGAAGGTGATTCTGGCTTGGGTAAGTCAATGTATCTGCGTTATTTGGTAAAAACTTCTGGGCGGCTTGTGGTTTATCTACCTGCACACAAGTGTGACAAGGGAGTAATTGAGGCAATTCAAGCCAAGCTGCACGGACAAGCACAAGATGCTGATTTTCTCAAGAATTTAATTTACAGTGGCGCATTAGATATTTGCATTGACGGACTTAATGAAGTTACCGCCGACACCAGGGCAAAAATTTGTCAGTTTGCCGAAAGCTATTTTCGGGGTAACATCATCATGACCACCCAACCCCTAGAGTGGACACCACCCTCAACAGCCAAAATATATAAATTGCTGCCCCTTGAAGAACCACAAATTCAGCAATTTCTGATTTCCCGTCAGCCACGATTGCCCAAAAATGCCAAAGTTCAAGGTACTAATTATGAGCAAGCCACTGCTAGTTTTTTAACCAAAGCCCTCAGTAATCAGCAATCACCACAAGAATTAACCGCGATAGAGAAAGTTCTCTCTAATCCAATGGATTTAACTGTGGTAGCCTTGATGCTATCCCAAGGCGAATACCCCGATTTGTTTCACTTACAACAACATCAATATAATTTGATGGCAGCCGAATATTTGCAAGAGTGGAACCAGGAATTTCCCCTGAAAAAATTCTCCGATGCTGTCTATCAAATGCGGCTGAAGGATGAACAGGCGTTACCTGCGGATGAATTTTACCAAGTATTACAGTCTTTGGAAGATGATAAATATAAAATGGTTGTCAGCCGTCAGTGGCAAGACGAAAAAGGCGAAGCCAAGAGAGAATGGTACTTCCGCCACGACAAGATAATGGATTTCTTTCTGGTGCAGAACTTTCTCGGCGAGAGTGAGGAAGCTAAAAATCGGCTCATTGACCACATGGACGACCCCCGTTTTCGTGGTGTCTACTTTTTGCTAGCAACGTTACTCCCGTTAGATGCTGCCGAAGAACTGAAGGAAAAATTAGTTCAATACGCCGCCGATACCAAAGACCATACTGTGAGTGATACCTTTGTGCAATTGTTGCGGCCAAGAGCGTGAGATTAATTTGTAATTGGTAATGGGCTACACGCCGCGATGCTAACGTAATTCGTAATTGAGAAAGAGACTTATAGTCTGAGGGAAAATTTTTGATTTAATTAAAATGAGTATTTTAGGTGCATTAATGAGTATTTTAGCTCCATTAATGAGCCTTTGAACTCCATTAATGAGTATTTTAGCTCCATTAATGAGCCTTTGGACTCCATTAATGAGTATTTTAGGTGCATTAATGAGCGTTTGAACTCCATTAATGAGTATTTTAGCTCCATTAAAGAGTATTTGAACTCCATTAATAAGTATTTTAGGTGCATTAATGAGTATTTGAACTTTATTAATGAGTCTAGGTTGAGGGTAAATTCTTAATTTACAGCAGTTTTGATGTATTTGAACCACATCTGTGGTAATGGCACAGCATTGCTAGTGTCAACTTAACGCTAAACCGCTTGTCCGTCGGGAATTTCAATTCCCGCCTCATAGCTCAAGTCATCTGAAGATGACTAAATATCGCCAAAAATCTCCAGTCGACTTCAGTAGAGTTAAGCTAAAAGCCGGAAAATTTATTTTAGGGCGGGGATGTAAGCTAGCAGATAAGCTATTTCCAGCTGAAGTTGACACATATCAGCAATGCTGTGCCTTGACGACAGATGTGGTTCAAATACATCAAAACTGCTGTAAAACAGATAAATTTAGGCAGAGCGATGTCTGACCACAAGCCGCTCTGCATCTACGCCAGACTACAAGAATGTCTAGCGATCGCAGATGTTCTGCATTCCCAATTCCAGAGAACATCAGCAGTTTCAGCAGTTTAGGTGAATCGAACGCGCCAGCAGTGATTAGTTTAAAAAAATCTGACCTGTCACGTCATATAGAAAAGCTAACGCTAAACTTAAATCCTGAGCAAGCTTTCTTACTAGGGAATGGAAGCGAGGTTTTCTAGATAAGAGTGAAAAGTCAGATATTGCAATGAGTGAAAACATAGATTGTCTTTGTCCTACCGCCAAGTAGAATCAATGCTCAATTCGCTTGGAACTAAGCTTAATAAATAGGCAAAAGGATTAATAACGACCCCAGCCGCGATCGCGCTCATAGCGACGGTTATTATCAATGTTGCGAAGGTCATTATCGCGCTCATAACGGCGGTTATTTTCGCGCTCATAACGGCGGTTATTTTCGCGCTCATGGCGGCGATGATTTTCGCGGTCATAGCGACGATTATTATTGCGCTCATAACGACGGTAATTATCGCGTTCATAGCGACGATTATTATTGCGCTCATAGCGACGGTAATTATCACGAATGTTGCGAAGGTCGTTCTCGCGGTCATAGTCATCATTTCTATGGTGACGACTATGAAGTTCGTAGTTACCATCATCGTTACGTTGATAGCTGTAGCTATCTAACTGAGCAACATCATACGCTGGTGTATTAGCATCAGCTTTTGGAGAAATAGCCAAAGCCGAAGCAGATGCTATCAAGCCGGCAAGCAAAATAGAGGTAAAGCGGTTCATGATGTGAGTCAAAAATTGTTGACAGTAATTTATGCAAGTCCAGTCTGTTTAGGAAGAGCAGATTCCACAAGTCTTTAAATTAATCCTAACAGTATTGAATAACTCGAAAAGTTTTCTTAAGTGCGGCAATCGAGAAAAGTTTTGTTGTCTGTGATACTTTCTGACCTGCAAAATCTAGTTAAAAGTTAAATTTAAAATGAATTTTTGAACTGGATGAATCCACCTTTTGAACTTTGTTAATGAGTATTCAAAACTCCTGAATTCACCTGATTAGTATTATCAGTAGGTTTAAATCAATTTATGCAGAAAGTTTACAGATTACTGCAAAATTAACGTGAGTTCGACGGCTCTAAAAACCCCACTTCCATTCCTCTCCCCCACAGGGAGATAGGCTTTGAAACCCTAATTTTTTCGGTTGTCAACTAAAAAGATTTCTGCCCCTCTCCGAGGCGGAGAGGGGTTGGGGAGAGGTTCATCGAACTTACGTAAAATTAGGGTTTCAGCCTGCAAGTAGAACGCGATCGCACCTTTGCCAAAACCTAAGTAGGTAGACATCATTAAATATAAAATAAACTCCTAGTTTGTAGCGAGCAATTTATCGCTCAGAGCCAGAACGATCGGGACTAAATTCCTTACTACAAACTTTAAATTTATTTATGCCTAGATACTTACCACCTAACCAATGATTTGAATCTAATAGACAAAACGCACACCAATTATAATTAGTGTGCGTCTTTGGTTATATTTTAGAAATTCTCGAACTTAGCGATCGCATCTTTCATTTTATCTACCACCTCATCGACAGGGATAACTCCCAATTCTCCAGAGGCGCGGGTACGGATGCTCAAGGTATTAGTTTCCACTTCCTTAGCTCCCACCACAGCCATCACAGGTATTTTTTCTTTCTCTGCATTGCGAATTTGTTTACCCAAGCGATCGCCACTGGTATCAACTTCTGCACGGATGCCTAATGCACGCATCTTCGCCACCACATCTTTCGCAAAGTCTAATTGTGTATCACCCACTGGCAGTAATCTAGCTTGCACTGGCGCTAACCACAAAGGAAAATCACCCGCATATTCTTCAATTAAGATCCCAATTAGCCGTTCCAGCGAACCAAAAGGCGCACGGTGAATCATTACTGGACGTTTGCGAACACCATCTTCGGCGACGTACTCCAAATCAAAGCGTTCTGGCAAATTGTAATCTACCTGTACAGTTCCTAATTGCCACTCCCGTTCTAGGGCATCACTAAAGATAAAGTCGAGTTTAGGCCCATAAAAAGCTGCTTCGCCAATACCTTCAAAGTGTTCCATCCCCAAGGTTTCAACTGCACGGCGAATTGCACCTTCGGCTTTGTCCCAAACTTCATCTGAACCGATGTACTTATCACTAGCAGGATCGCGGAAACTCAGTCTAGCTTTAAAGTTCTTCAATTGCAGCTTATTGAACACCGACAAAATCAAATCCACCACACTGAGGAATTCACTATCGAGTTGTTCTGGGGTAACGAACAGGTGAGAATCATCTACAGTAAAACCGCGCACCCGTGTTAAACCGCCCAATTCGCCTGATTGTTCGTAGCGGTAAACAGTGCCAAATTCCGCCAAGCGCATCGGTAGTTCCCGATAAGAGCGTAACTCACTCTTATATATTTGGATATGGAAGGGGCAGTTCATCGGCTTCATGACAAAGCCTTGTTCCTGTGCAGCAGCTTCTCGATCGTCTGCCATTAAGGGGAACATATCTTCTTTATATTTCTGCCAATGTCCAGAGGTTTTAAATAAATCTACTCTGGCAATATGAGGCGTTACTACAGATAAATAACCCCGTTTTACCTGTTCTTGCTTGAGGAAATCTTCTAAAGTACTCCGTAACAGAGTGCCTTTGGGTGTCCATAAAGGTAAACCCGGCCCCACTAAATCAGAGAATACAAATAATCCCAGTTCCTTACCCAGTTTCCGGTGATCTCGCCGTAGCGCTTCTTCTTTACGTTGCTTATATTCAGCGAGTTGTTCTGGACTTTCCCAAGCGGTGGCGTAGATGCGTTGTAATTGGGCTTTAGTTTCATCCCCACGCCAATAAGCACCAGCAACGCTTTCTAGTTCAACTGCTTTCGGGTTTAATTCACTGGTATTTTCCAGATGAGGCCCCGCACACAAATCCCACCATTCATTCCCCAGATGGTAAATTGTGATTGGTTCCTCTTTAATATCTCCCAGGATTTCTAGCTTGTAGGGTTCATTAATTCCTTGAATCCGGCGTTCGGCTTCTTCACGGCTGACTTCTTCTCGAATTACTGGCAATTTGCGATTGATAATCTTCGCCATCTCTTTCTTGATGGCTTTGAGATCGTTTTCGCTAAATGGTTCTGGACTGTCGAAGTCATAGTAAAAACCGTTTTCTATCCAAGGGCCGATTGTAACTTGCGCCTTGGGAAACAGCTTTTGTACCGCCATTGCCATAACATGGGAAGCAGTGTGGCGAATCTTTTTTAAGTTCTCCGATTCGCTGGTACGCGGTAAATAGATTTTTTCAACTTGTTCTGACTGTTGTGACTGATTTGATGAATTTGGCGACATTGGCTGCTGAACCGTTGGCGAGGTGATTACAAAAGGTGATTTATCTGAATCTGTAGGCTTATTCAACTATAACGACTTTGGTTAAGTAGTCATTTGTCATTTGTCATTTGTCATTTGTCATTGGTGCATACACCATCCTTATGCAATGCCATGAGCAATTCAACAAAGCTCACCGCAAACTTGCTTTGACGGTGGGCAGAAAAAGGTTTTCTTTCATCGAAGCAATTCAAACTATGTTAAAGAGTAGGCGTGCTTTCTCTTGAACTAATGACTAATGACTTTGCGTAGCGGTTTGATTCTGAGTCCTAAATTCTTGTTCAATTCAAAAATAAAGATAAATTTTTGATTTGTTACCTGAGTTTCAAATTCAGGATTGCCTGCGTAGGCGTAGCCCGTCGTAGACATCGCTAAATTATCTTATGAATTACAACTCGCTGTCATATATGCCTATAGATGCCTGTCCAAAGGCACTGTACAAACCAGATATCAAGACTATATAATAAATTTTGTGCCATTTGTTACAAAATTTTACATCAAAAAATTATGAGAGAAACCTAAAAAGTATTAAGAAACGTAAATAACGTTAATATTAGTAAGCAAGTTTGAAATATTCCTCTTATTTATGTCAGACTCAAATTTACCAGGGACTGAGTTGTTGAAAACGGTTTTAGATCCGCTGCTGGAAGATTTTCGGCATTGGTTTACGCGATCGCGCCATTTACTCGAAACTGAGGAACTCTCATTTATGAGTCACCAAGAGCAATCTGACTTGCTCTTACGGGTTAAGCAAGCCCAGGATGAACTAAATACGGCGAAGATGCTATTTAATGCAACTGATAAACAAGTCGGAATTGATATGGCAACGTTAATGCCTTGGCATGAATTAGTAACAGAATGCTGGAATGTCGCAATGCGCTTTCGTCAAGGACGTGAAGTCTAAGCGCTAAATTTCGGCAGACAACTTAGCGATGTCTTTTAAATTACCAAGGAAGCGTCTACGCAAGATGGTAAATCAGTCGTTAAAAAGATAGTAGAAAATTCTTAACAATTTCTTAACATTCCCTGGATTAGCAAAACAATGTATCCTATGCTACCGTAAGTGGAATAACGGTTGACAAATAGCTCCATATAAATGTAAGCGCCTGAAAAGTGCGTAGAATAATCGTCTTAGCTGTGAGTACAGTATCGGCGAAACAAAGCGTTACAAAATAAAGTTTTAAAAATTGCTGTTCTGGAGGAAAATCCAATGTTACATCTGCTTTACATTCTTGCTTTTACAATCCTTGCATTTATAGCTGTTGGCAACTTAATTCGTAACCTGATTATGTTCAGTTTTGATCGGGAGCGAACTTACCCAACGAATTCCTCGCCAATGAATAACCAACGTAACTCAGGTTATTATTCATCAAAAAAACAGTTTGTACCCCATCCAGAGTTATTAGATAGCGCTGGAAACTTAATTAAAGAGCCACTTTTGGTAATGCGTTCGATTAACGTTGAAGATGCGCGCCAACATCTTGATGCACTTTACGAAGCATCCCCAGGACATAAAAGAGATAATTCCGAAGAAGCATAACGTAGAGACGCGATTAATCGCGTCTGTTAGCAATTTGGGTGTAAATGGTTGTTGTTTTTACATCCTTAATTTTTTTTAGGAAAAATTTATTTCCATATTAATCCAGTCAATGTAACTTTTTTGTATTTTGTTAAAAATACTCAATTGGTGGACAACTCTACTCATCTTGCAAGGACTGCGATCGCAGGCGGATACAATTTTCATTCTATTTAGCTAGCGAATTTCCAATTCTTTTTTAGCACTTTTCAACTGTCTCCAGAGGATGTGAATTTGTTTGTAAGCCTCTTGTGGTGAAAGTTTACCACTAGTTTGGAGGCTGCAAATGTAGTTTACCCGTTGAGAAAAATCTTGAAGATTAGCGTTAAATACTAGATACTCTGGTTTAAATTGCCCATAATATGGACTACGAGGATATAAAAAATCGCATAGTTCCGATAGCAAATCAGATTCTCTGTTCATAAGTATTTAGAGTATTACGGATTAGAAATTATCTAATTAGAAAATTTTAATAAAGCTTTTGCCGACCCTTTTGACAAGCATTACAAAAAGAAGTTTGAGGTTCAAAGTCAAGACAGCCGAACGCTTCCTCAGAACAAGCTTTAGTTGGATGTACAGTACACTTAAGGCGATAATCGTTAGTGAAATATTCACAAGCATGACAAGGAATTTGATGTAGCTTTTTTAAATGATTTATCCCTTGTTTTAAGGTAAAGCAGATACTCAAAATAAAGAAAATCAAAGTGGCCCAAGCAAATGAAGCGCAAAAAATTGTAGCCAGCATAAGTCATCCTCCTAAAGATGAGAAAAAAGTGCCCGCAGTCAACTGCTTTTAACCGCAGGCATGAAATATTATTTAGCTAGTGTTGAGTGAAACTAAATTAACTGAGTCAGTAGGTAGACATAAATTAAAAGAAGTGAGGCGAGTGTGAGCAATTTAAGTCTTGCTCTAATTTATTGTAAAGACGTAGAATGCTACGTCTTTACATGATGAGTACTAAATCACTAGATGATTAAATCGAGTTGATTGCGATCGCACCGAATAAAGCAATACTAGTTAATAGCAGATAAGCGAAGATTGCTCCACCAATTCCACCAATCAAAAAGCCCTCGGTAAATTGACTCCATTCGGCGACAGTATTGATGCTCTGTGGCACTTTGGCAACTGTTGCAACCGAAACCGATCGTGAATAGATTTCTTGCTGTTTTTCGTAGCTAGTAGTGCCATAAAGCGAAAAACCAATTGTCAGGATGATAATCAAACTGCCTGTGGCTAATAAACCAACCAAGCTGCCGACATTAGAATTGCGTAATAAACCCAATGAGCCTAATGTTGCAAAGGGACCAACTAGCCAGTAACCATGAGCCATGCCAATTTCTAATCCCCGCCACAAAGGAGATATACCGGGGCGGTAAATTGGCAAGTATTTGAGAAACTTCAGCGTCAGATCAGAAGAATTGACTGCGCTTACCTGATTACTCGTTTGGCGCTCTACACGTGGAGGCTGAACCATATCACCATTTTTAAAATCAAATCCGCCTGCGATCGCACGAGCGCGGAGTGCGTGCCAAATGTGACCTAACAGAAACATGAGCGCTAGGACAAAATGGAAAGTTACCAACCAACCACGAGCAGAAACTATACCAGCAGAAGTTTCTATAGCTCTAACTGGGCCATAAAAAACTTCGGGATAGACGGTGTTATTAACTGATGCAAAATATGCTGCTAAAAAGCCCATGTATGCTACAGCACCAATGCTGTAAGATAAATACGCTTCCCCTGAGTAAATCAAAACTCGGCGCGCCCAAGCAAATGGCTTAGTCAAGATGTGAAAAATACCACCACCAATTAACATCAAACCAACCCAGATGTGACCGCCAACAACATCTTCCAAGTTATCAACAGCAGCCAATCCCTCTGGACCCCAAGCCCCAAATAGGTAGCCAAAGATGCGCAATGGGTTAAGTGTCGGATGATTGATTACCCTGACATCTCCACCGCCAGCAGCCCAAGGGTCAAACAGTCCACCCCAAAACATCGCCTTAGCAACTAAAGCCAAAGCACCCAAACCCAAAAGTGTGAGGTGAATGCCCAAGATGGTTGTCATCTTGTCCTTATCTTTCCAGTCATAGCCAAAAAATCCAGCCCAAGTAGGATTATCTTGTAACACTTCTGGACCCAGCAGAGAGTGATAAATACCACCGGCTGCCAGAATCACTGAAGGTATCAGATGTAAGACACTGATTACAAAGTAGGGATAGGTGCTAATAACTTGCCCACCAGTACCGACACCCAAACCGAGAGTTGCTAGATGAGGTAACAAAATTAAGCCTTGCTCATACATTGGCTCATTAGGGTTGAAGCGCGACAATTCAAACAGCATCATCCCTCCAGCCCATAACAAAATCAATGCAGAATGGGCAATATGAGCGCCTAGTAATTTTCCCGATAAATTAGTGAGACGAAAGTTACCAGCCCACCAACCAACATCAGGTATCTGTTGCTTATATGGGCTATCTTCAATTACTGCTGTCATTTCCAAAACTCCTTGAGAATATTTAGCAATATTGTTGAGCTTATGCTTCTAGACAATTGCAAATTAATTGCATTAAATTGAATTTAGCTAATTGGTTGCGGAATTACCGCCTCCTGACTCACCCTACCTTTGCGAAAATCGAACCCACGCGCCCGCAAGGCGTGCCAGATATGACCTTGGAGAAAGAAGAAAGCTAACCAAAAATGGGCATTAGCTAACCAAGTCCGAGCAGTTACAAGGTCAGGGTCAGGCGATGAAAAGTACGGCACGATATTCTGTCTAACTACAAGCGCCGGCCCATAAAAAACTTCAGGATAAACAGTGGTGTTTACCGATATAAAGAGAGTTGCAATAAAACCCATCAGTGCCAAAGCGCCTAGACTGTATGAGAGATAAGCTTCTCCAGACCAAACAAATAGTGGATGCGTCCAACTAAAGGGCTTAGTTGCTATGTGGAAAAGTCCACCAATAATCAACATTGCACCAACCCAAATATGTCCACCAACCACGTCTTCTAGGTTGTCAACGCCAGCAATCCAGAATTTCCTAATTGCGCCAAACACATAACCAAAAATGACGGCTGGGTTTAATGTCGGATTTGTAATTACCCGCACATTTTCAACATTTGGGTCGTACAAACCCCCAAAGTACATTGCTTTGGCGACTAACAAGAATGCACCACAACCCAGTAAAACCAGATGTATACCAAGGATTGTGGTCATTTTACCCGTGTCTGACCAGTCGTAGCCAAAGAAAGGAACTTTACCCTCCAATTTTTCCGGGCCACGCAGAGAATGAAAGATTCCTCCAAAACCCAAAAAGGCTGAGGAAATTAGATGCAAAGCTCCAATTACAAAGTAGGGATAAGTATCCACGACTGCACCATTTGCACCAACACCCCAACCTTGAGTAGCTAGATGAGGTAGCAAAATTAAGCCTTGCGAATACATCGGTTCTGCTGGATTAAAGTGGGCTAGCTCAAATAAAGTCATAGCTCCTGCCCAGAAAACGATCAGACCAGAATGAGCGACGTGAGCGCCTAGTAGTTTCCCCGATAAGCTGGTGAGTCTGGCGTTACCAGCCCACCAAGGCGAGTCAGTAAGGTCTTGCTCTACCGACAGCGGACTTGTAGAAGTTGTCATTTTACCCTCTAACTTATTGATTAAATTTCTCAATAGTTTTCAAAAAAGAGTCTACACTAAAATCCAAATTAATGAAAGTCAATATCATTAAGAAGATTGTAAACTTTTACAAGAAAGCGTATTGACAACGTAAATACGTCTTGCGTAAACTATGTGGGGATAGATGTGTTTTTCGTGCTTAATGGTGTCACCTTCGTTTAGAACGAGGAGAAAGCTCGGATTAATCGCAGCAATGATGACGGCATAACATTTCAACAAGCCGTAGAAGCTTTCTTCGATCCGTTTCTAGTGATGGTTGATGCAAGCCGGAATGATGAGGAGCGGGATGCTGTGATTGGCTTGGAGAGACGATGGAATCTTCTGTACGTCGTCTACATTGAGCGTGAAAACGACATGATTCGGATTATCTCGGCTCGGAAAGCGACGCGTAAGGAACGTGAATACTATGAAAGCTGAAGTCTTAAAAAAGCGACTTGATAAAAATCGTCCAATGACGACAGTCACAATTCGCATTCCCGAAGATGTGATTGAGGATTTGAAGCGAGTAGCACCATTGTTAGGGTTTTCTGGTTATCAGCCATTAGTTCGCGCTTACATCGGACAAGGACTTCGAGCCGATCTTGAGCGACTTGAAGGTGATACTGTTTCTACATTGATTGCCAGCTTGAAACGGCATGGTGTCAGTGATGAGATAATTCGTGAAGCACTCAGCGAAGCTACTGGCGACGCAGTAACACTTAGTAACGGTAGTCTTCCTCTGTCATGAGTAGCGGGAGTTTATCTGCTTGTGTTCTAGGTTACTAGCATAGAATAACCTGCGATCTATTATTTAGAAGTGCATTGACCAGATTTGAGTTCATAGTAAATGGGCGACCAGTATCACAACAGGCTCGTAAGCGCGGTAAGGGCAATCGGCTTCAAGATTGGAAAAAGACAGTGCGACAAGAAGCTGAAAAATACTGGTCTTCGGAACAAAAAACAGCTACTGGGTTAGTTATGCTCCAGATAACCTATTTCTATGATTCTGTTCAAATAGATATAGATAATATAGTGAAGCCTATTCAAGATGCAATTAAAGGATTAGCTTATACCAATTAAAAATGAATCTGCATATAATGGGGAGAAGCAAACTAGGTAAGTTAACAGAACCATGAGCCGCCCATTTAAAATTGCGATCGCCGAGAGCGAAGAGGAACTGAAAAAACGCCTACAAACAGTGTCTTCAG
>NZ_JAVRBQ020000109.1:0-76767 GCF_034531215.2 Nostoc sp. ChiSLP03a | reverse complement strand
CTGAGAGCTAATTTGTAAACTCAAGTAAAGTCCTTGTCTTGTATACTTTTCAGGAATTTGAGCCAATAATGCACTTATTCGCTGAAACTCAGACCTCGCAATGATTTGAGTATCCTTAAGATTTTCTTTACGAATCAGCTCTGAAGGAGTCAAACTGCTAAGATAGCTAAGTTTTTAAATGTAACATACACAAACAATATAAAGTGATTACTATCTCTTTAAAAATTTTGGAAGTAAATTCGTCATGAATGCTGAGGTGCTTCTTAGTTTTAGAAAGAGAAACTGGAGCAAACACTCCACGGCAGAAAACATGGATTTTATCAACGAAGCACAAAAGTTGGCAGATACGGTTAGAGATAAAGCTCAAGAAGCAGCCAACAATGTAGTAAACGGAATGAATGAGGTAGTTGATGGAATCAAGAACGCTACTAGCGAGATGACTACTTCAAGTGTCCATACAATTAATGATTTACAAAGTTTGTCAACCATAGCAGCACAGTCAGGTTTTCAAACTGTTCAAAATGTTAGTCAAACATTTCAACAAACTGCTGTTGGAGTTGCTGCATCTAGCATGGTTATGGCTGATGCTTTGCAAAATTTACCAAAGACAGCTGCCGAATTAGCCCAAGAGATGCCCAAGATTGCAAGTAGGCTGAGATATCGTGCTGGCGTTCGGGTGGGAGACTTACCTCGCTCTGATACAGATGTCATGAAGCTTTTTGAGAAAATTCCTGGCACATCAAAGCTTGGAGGTAAAGAATATACAATTCGTCAATTTCTTAGAGATAAGCATGGTAGCCATATCAATCCACGTTCCCAAGGTGGATCGAATGCTGCTGATAATATCCTTTGGGAAGTAGGTGTTGATAATCTTCGCCGAGGTGCCAAAGTAATGACCGTTGGCGAACAGTTTTATATTCGAGTTTATAATGCAGTAGATTCTATTGTCAGCAATTCTGGGACGATCGCGAAACTTGGGATTAGTGCAACGGGAACAGCTATTCTCACTCAGGTTGTAGTCACGGCGATTTCCTACTCTTTGGATCTTTATCGAGGTGACATCACTGTTGAAGAGTATAAAAATCTAATTTTTGAAGCAGCAAAGGCAGCAGGTATTGCGACACCAATTGTTTTTTTAGTCTTGGTGGCTGTGTTAGCTTTATTTCCAGAATTTACAGTTATTTTGTCAGCACCAGTTGTTGTTGCAGGCTTCAATGCTTTATTTGGTATTAGTATTGCTACACCCATTATTCAATCGCTAGTTCGTCATATCGAAGCTGGAGGTTTTGGCATAGAAACTACATCGGCAGAGTAATAATAAATTTTGTCCCCTCACCAGGTGTTGATAAGCATTTGATTTGTCCGTTGTGTTTGTCAACAATAATTTGGTAGCTGATCGCTAATCCCAGCCCGGTTCCTTTACCCACAGCCTTGGTTGTGAAAGATTGCTCAAAAATTCGAGATTGCACCTCAGTAAGCATACCGGGGCCGTTATCTTGGATACAAATTGTGACGGTTTTTTGTTGAGGATCGACCGATGTGGTAATGGTGATGGTGTTCGGGCAAGCAGCAATATCTCGAGCGCAATTGTTTTGATGGAGTTCATCAAATGCATCAATGGCATTGGCAATGATATTCATGAACACCTGATTCAATTGTCCAGGATAGCAATTGATCGGAGGTAACTCACCGTATTGTGTGACAACCTGGATTTTAGTGCGATCGCCATTGCCTTTGAGTCGATGTTTCAACAGCATTAAGGTGCTATCGATTCCTTCGTGAATCTGAAACTCCACCTGAGATGAAATATCTGCGCGAGTAAAAGTTCTCAAAGAAAGACTGATATCTTTAAGACGGGTAATTCCTTGGTGCATTGATGCCAGTAGTTTCGGCAGATCCTCTGTCAGATACTCCAAGTCGATTTCTTCAACAAGCTCTTGAATTTCCGAGTCTGGCTGCGTTAGCTTCTGCTGTTGCAGGCTCACTAGGCGAAGTAGATTATTTACATGTTCCTCAATATAAGATAAATTTCCGCCAACAAAACCAACCGGATTATTAATTTCATGACCAATACCTGCAACCATCTGACCCAAAGTGGACATTTTCTCACTCTGGATCATTTGTAGTTGGGTTTGCCGTAACTGCTGTAGAGATTGAGTTAATTCTCTGGTGCGTTCTTGCACGCGTTCTTCTAGTGTGCGGGTGAGATGGGAAATTTTGAGATGTAACTTTAAACGGGCAATGACTTCTTCGTGTTGGAAGGGTTTGGTAATGTAGTCAACTGCACCTATTTCCAGTCCGGCCACCTTGTCTGTAGAATCGGATCGGGCAGTCATGAAAATTACTGGAATATTCTGGGTGATCGGATTGGTTTTCAGTCTGCGACAAGTTTCAAATCCATCAATACCTGCCATCATCACATCCAAAAGAATCAGATCGGGATGAGCATATTCTATTTGTTCGATCGCTGACTCTCCATCTGTTGCCATCAGGGCTTTCCAGCCACACCTCTGAATCGCTTCAGATAGCACCTTGAGATTGTTTGGATTGTCATCCACTAACAAAATATGTATGGGTTTCGAGATCGGAACAGCGATCATGGATGTAACTCCGTTGTGACAAATGATTTGAGTAACTTACGGATTTTTCCGGTTTGGAAATTGGCAGTAAGTTTGCTTAACTCTGCTGCGAAGGGAGCTAGTTGAGTGTTTTCTTCAATTAGTTCTCTTAACATTCCCTCAATCGCCGAGATATCTCCCATCATTGCCAGATGATAGAGTTGTTGCAAAACATCTTGGGATGGTAGAACCCATTCACTACTAGTTATCTGCTCACCTTTGGGAGGCGAAGATTCGGCATATATCCATTCCACTCCCAAGAGCGATCGCAGTCTATTGAGTAGTTCGTCAATCTGGAGAGGTTTGGGTAGGAATGCTGTTGCCCCTGCCTCTAAACTCCGCTGACGATTTGACTCAAAAACGCTAGCACTAGAGACGATAATCGGAATAGAACAGGTTTGCGGATTTCCTTGCAGGTGAACCATTAACTCAAAACCATCCATATTGGGCATGGCTAAATCGAGTAGAATCACATCTGGATTGTGTTCAATTGCTACTTGTAGACCATGTTTGCCATCGGTCGCTTCTAAGGTTCGACAGCCAATTTCTTGGAGCAGATTGGTCAACATAGAACAGTGGTTGCGATCGTCATCGACAATTAGAATCTGAGGCGCACTACCCTGAATCCCGGTAATTTTCTGGGGAGTTGGGATGTAATCCGTTGTAGACATCTCTCCTCCAAGCCAGTCATGAGCGAGTGGTACTGATACTGTCAAATCCAGCCAAAACAGACTTCCTTCACCCAGGTGACTCTGCACCTGAATTTGGCTCCCCATCAATGCCGCAATTCTTTGGCTAATCGCCAATCCTAAGCCAGTACCTTCAGATCGTTGTCCTGCTTCACCCACTTGCTCAAAGGGCAAAAAGATTTTCTCTAGTTGGTCTGGTGACATCCCAATACCTGTATCTTCAATCTGAAAACGAATTTTCTGATGTGTCATTTGTCCATTGTCATTTGTCATTTGTTTAGACTCGTGACCAATGACCAATACTTCTCTACGAGAGGCTGCGCCAACGGCTTCGCTCAGTACAAGTGACGAATCACTAATGACTTCTACTTTAAATGTCACGCTACCGCTATCTGTAAATTTGATCGCGTTGCCCAGTAAGTTAATCAAGACTTGCCGCAGTCGTTTTTCATCAGTTTCAATGGCAAGTGGTAGGCGATCGCTAATTAAGATATTAAATCCAATTCCTTTCTGTTCAGCCCGGATACCACAAATCTCAGTCACACCATGTAAGAAACTAGGCAAATGTACGCTAGTAACAACCAAATCCAATTTCCTTGCTTCTATCTTCGAGAGATCGAGAATGTCATTAATCAGCATCAAAAGATGGGAACCGCATTGGTATATAATGCTGACTCCTTCTAGGTTTTTAGCTGTCATATTTGGCGATCCTTCTAGTACCTGAGCAAAACCAAGGATGCCATTGAGAGGTGTACGTAGTTCGTGGCTCATGTTGGCGAGAAACTCACTCTTGGCCTGATTGGCAGCATCGGCAGCTTGCTTTGCCTCCACTAATTCATGAGTGCGTTCTTCGACTTTTGTCTCTAGGGTTTTGGAATAATCTAATAGTTGACTGTTGGCAATTTCTAGTTGGCGATTGGTTTCTTCTAACTTCCGCTGTTTATAGGCATTAGTTGTTGCAATCACACTACTGATAAACGCGGCTAAAGTGGGTGTTACCGGAATTAAAACACCATACAAAAACATCCCATAGCCACCCCATATACAGGCTCCACTGATGCCTACAGTTGCCCAAAGAATTTTGCCGCCAGGAATCCGCAGCTTGCTACTGGATAACAACCAACTGCCTGTAGAACCAATGACAGACGACAAAACAATCCAGAGTGATAAATAAATGCCAGAAACACCGTGCAGACTGGCATTTCCTGTTTTTGCTCCTCGTACTAGTTGATGAGCAATATTGGCATGAACAACCACACCTGGAGTCGGTTTTTGAGCAGAGATCCAGGAAGAGAAGGGTGTACTGAAGAAATCATTGGTACTGGAGGCAATCGATCCAATAAATACCATGCGATCGCGCATCAAATCTACCGGAATTTTCCCTGCTAACACATCGCGCATCGCAACTGTCCGAAATGCGGCTTCTGTTCCATGCCAATTCAGGAGAATTTGATAGCCTCCTAAATCGGCATCGGTATAACCTGCTTCTTGATTTTGCAGTGGTAAGTAAATTTCTTTGCCCAACTGAAACTTTTGTTTTTGGGGGTCAATGCTTTCTAAGCTAATTTTTTCAGCTTCGAGGTACTTTAGGGCTACAAGGGTTGCTAGTCCGGCTTTAATGGTGTTTTTCTCTTTGGCATCTTCAGATGTCAAGAGGGCGCGACGTACAAAGCGATCGCCATCCAAGACTAAATCTGCTAATCCTACCCGATCATTTTTTTTCAATTCTGGCGGGGGATTGACGCGTTCGCCAGTAATTTTCTCAACTCCGATTAAATTGGGAGTGTTGCGAAAGACTCGAACAAGTTGCTCGTGTCCGCTTCCTTCCGGTAAATCTCGATAAAGATCCAAGCCAATGGCGCGGGGCTGCTGCGCCCGAATTTTTTCTAGTAATCGTGCCAGCGCCCAGTCTGGAACTGGCCATTTACGCACCGATTGGATATCGCGTTCATCGATTGTAACAATCACAATCTCATCTGCGATCGCCTGTGAAGATCCCTGACGAACCCATTCGTCGCGAATTTTCCATTCCGGTAAATTGAAAAGTCCCAACGATTGCCCAATTATAACTGTCAAGGCAACGCTAGGAGTAATAATCAAAACGCTGCGAGTACGTTGGATCAAAGCCTGGAATCTGCGCCACATATTTGTGCCATACAATGGGAATTGGGGAAGGTGGGGCCTTGGGGATAAGAGGTAATGGGGACTGGGTGGAAGTAAGAAAAGGGAAATAAAGGGGACAAGGGGGAATTATTGAACAAGTTTCTTCTTTGTCTCCTCCCTCTCCTTTGTCTACCTTGTCTCTTCCCATACCCAATGCCCAAACTGGTATTAGTTAGTAGATGCTAATAAATTCGCTGTTACAATCTCCTTCAAACTCACAGAGGATAGAAGTTCTTCCCATTGTTTGCGGAGAATTGCATTGTTAGGTTGAGCGGTATATACCGATGCAAGCGTTGCCACACAGTCATACCAAACACCGTTTTTACCCAAAATAGTAGCCCGCTTCAAAGCATCTTGCTCTTGGATTGCTGTTGCCAACTTTGCGCTGGGCTGGATACGCTGAATCCAACCATCGACGTAAGGCGTACTCGGATTGAGTTGACCATCTACTTTCAGTGCTAGGAACCATTGATAGTTTTTACCAACGGCTAAAGCGGGTGCATTAGCTGGTAATTCGATCGCGATTACCCCAGTTTTTCCTGCAACTGAAATGTTCATCTGATGTTGCATATTACCAGCTTCATCTTTGAGGCTGAACACTGCTTCTTCGGCATTGGAAGCTGGAAGATACACCAAGATTGTGGGACGTTCAGATAGTGTTGTGCCATAGAAATTTTGGGGCAAGAGGGCGATTAGCGCTGCTGGTTGCGTTGTACTTGTAGTCGATGGATTTAAGTAGTAACTACCAACGCGAGAAGCTCCCGCACTTGCTTGTTGGGGAGCGCCTTTGCCAGGGGCAGGTGTAAAGAGCTTGCCGCGAGAAGCTCCTCCAGTTGCTTGTCTGGGCGTACCTTTGCCAGGGGCAGGTGTAAAGAGGTTGCCACGAGAAGCTCCTCCAGTTGCTTGTCTGGGCGCACCTTTGCCGACAGCAGGGGTAAACATACTACCACGAGAAGCTCCTCCAGTTGCTTGTCTGGGCGCACCTTTGCCGACAGCAGGGGTAAATATACTACCGCGAGAAGCTCCTCCAGTTGATTGTCTAGGAGAGCTACTGTTAGGGGGTGGGGTAAATGTAACAGCATGGGCAGTAGTCCATGTACTGCTAGCGATCAGAGCGATGACGCTCAATGTACTAGCTAAATATCGACGTTTCACGATCTTTTTACCTATGTCGTTGAAATATGATACAAACAAAATACGTTTCTTTCGACTATGTTCAGAAGCTCAGATAATCAGTCTATTTAAGAGTAAAATCAAGGAACTTCTACTAACAGTATAGGCGAAATGGAGAATAAATACTGTAAAAAATAGTTGAATTTACTTACAATAAACTCCGTCTTATTACTTAGCTAAATCCAGTTGCCGATCAAAACAAAGCCAGACCAAAAGAACGGTTCGTGGAAATCAGTTTGGCGAATTAAGCTAATTTGTGCTTGTCTTAGTGCTTCAGCTTTAGTGATTTTGGGTTGTCGGAGTTGGTCATAGAAGCGAGTCATGAGCATCGCGGCTGCCCGATCTTTGACGGGCCATAGGGTGGCGATCGTTGAGCGAGCGCCGGATTTGACAGCCAAGCCCGCCAGTCCCAGGACGGCGCGATCGTCGCCTGCGGCAGTATCGCAAGCACTTAGTACCAGCAACTCGATGGCTTTCGATGGATCGCTACCGCGATTTTTCAGGAGTTCAGATAATTCTTTAACATTGACTTGTCCATCCCAAGTGAGCAAGAAGGTATCTTCGAGGCGGGAACTAAACTGTCCGTGGGTTGCTAGGTGGACAATACCTGCACTACTAGATTTCACACGTTCAGCAAGGGCTTGACTGGTAAATTCCTGATTCAGTAACACCCTAGAAGATACCGCCTTGGAGATTTGTTTCACTTCTGATTCCACGGCGGGCAAAGCACTAAAGCCAGTGCGAGATTGGCTAATACCACCGACGATCGCACTAATGTGGTTTTGATGAAGCGATCGCGTCGCCATTAGTTGCAATCCTGGTGAGAGTGCCACAGCATACTTCTCAATCAAATATTGCTTACCGTCAAAAAGAGCTGCTATGGGAATGTTCCGCAATCGACCATCCAAAACAAACACCAATGTCTTGGTATCAATAAATGCTTGCTCTGCTGACTCTGGACGAATTAACCAACCATAAATTTGTTGAGATAATCGATCTCGGTCTTTAGAATCTGAGACAGGGTTAAGAGCAACCAAAAAATTGTCTAGAGTCTGCTCAATTTCAGCTTGAGATTTGTGAGTGACATAGGAACGCAGTGGTTGCCCTGCTTTGGAGAGAATTACTGTTAAACGATCTGGCAGGATAATCGGATAAATGACCGTTGCAGTAGGATCGACTCGATCGATCTGTTGAGTTCTATCTAAACAAGCTTCCCGAAAAAAGTTATCGAGTTCGGCAATTTGGAGTGCCTCAATCAATTCACGAGCTTGTATAAGTTCTGCTTGACTCGGTTGATTCTCTAGAAGTAAATCAACCAGTTCTCGGTAGACCGGCTCTACACTGGTGCGAAAAGAGAACTGGACATCAGGGTTGATAGCCACCAAATCTCCCCGCAGTGCCTTTAAAGCGTTGACTGCTTCTGTATAGGCACTAATCGCTTTTGAGCGATCGCCTTGTTGTTTATACAACTGTCCCACCTGCCAAGCAGATTGAGCAATGATATCGTTAGCTTGGAGTTGGCGGGCAATGTTAAGGGATTTCTGAGTTAACTCCTGTGCTTGGGATAACTGCTGTGTACGCTGATAGAGTTTTCCCCACTGATTGAGTGCATGAGCTTCGGCTTGAGTATCCTGGATTTGCTGTGCAGACTGGACTGTAACTGCCATCAGTTGCGCCAAATCTTTCAGCGGTAGAATTTGCTCAGAATTTGACTGGTGGTTGAGAGTGGCAACAAAATTGGTCGCTGCGTAGAGAGAGGTATGGCTGGGAGGTAGTTCCCGGAATTGTTGGAGTAGTTGAGGTACAAGTGGCGTAGCAAACTCCAGTTTATCGTAATTGAGGAAAAGTTTGAACTGAGCTAAACGCGCTTGCAATCGATCGCTTGGGTTAGTGGCTAAGAGTTGAGCCTGTTCAAAGTAATCTAATGCGGCTTCCGGATCTTGCAAGTCAACGGCAGTTTGGCCCAGGCCGATCAGAATAGAACTTAACTGTGGTTGGGCTGAAATTTGGCGAGCGATCGCTAAACTTTGTTCTAAAATCTGTTGACTTTTACTAGAGTCACCAATTATTTGCAGAGCTAAACCAAGCGATCGCAGTCCACTGACTTTGATTTCATTATCCGGCATTGCTCCCAGCTTTTGAGTCAGTGTCTCTAACTGTTGTTTAGAACGGCGATAAAATCCTAAAGTTTGTAAAGCTTGTGCCTGGTTGATTTGACTACCCAGGCTTCCCATTGTATCGCCTGCTTGCTCGTAAAATTTTTGAGCTTGTTGCCAACTTTCGAGAGCGGTTTCAGCTTTGCCAGTGTGCAATTGCAAATTTGCTTTGGTATTAACTGCTTGTGCCCAGAGAATTGCATCAGCAGAGGGAATAGATGTTTGCAACAGTTTCAGACTTTGCTCAATAGACTGTTGAGCTACTTGCCATTGATTAAGTTCCTGTTGTGCTAGTGAGAGGTAACTTAAACTTAGAGCTTCGTTCAAGCGATCGCCTTGGCTATGATACTGTTGTGCTGCTGTTTGCCAAATCGTCACTGCTTCAGCAAAGCGTCCTGAATGGTAGAGTTTTCGTCCCTGTTCTAGCCAATTGCTAGGCTGGGAAGTTGATACTGACACATTCAGGGTAGAAGTTGTTGGTACTTGCAGAGATGCTCTAGCAGGTGTAATGGTTATTGCCAAACACAAGCTCAAAATACTCAGACTAATATATACCCAACGACGCTGTTTAATTGGGAAAATCATCAGTAGTTCTCAGTATACATATTTATGAATTTCCATATTCTGTTACTTTAATCTTGATAGAATTGCTTAGAGAATTTCTGAGCAATTTAACTTTTTGGAACAGATGCACAAGTTAACTGCGGCTGTTTATTTGCAGTAGATTGGGTGGCAATTTTAATATTCCCTAAATAGTATTGCTGCTAACAACAGGGACAAAGAAACTCTTTAAGCGCTCTTGCGTAGATGCGAGTGCGTCTGAATACAGTTCAGTTAAAAAAAATTGTCGGTTGGTTGAAGCAAAGCGCAATCTAACAAAGTCCTGCAAATATTGGGTTTCGTTCCTCAAGTATAGAAGTAATCCATCCCAAGCTCGGACAAGTCACGTCGATTTTGGCTTAACCTCTCCTTTAAAGAAACTATTTGTTTTAACTAATAAATTACGGTTGTATGGTGAACTATCAGGACTGATTAATTTGGCGTTGCAGCACAGGTTAAAGATGGTTGTATATACGCTGGTTGAACTGCAATTAACTCAATTTTACCGTCAGCGTTGCGCTGCCAAGTTGTAGCTTCAACGAGAACCTTTGAGGATGCTGGAATCTGGGCATTTCGCTCACCCGTTTTGCGGTAAGCAGATAAATCTCGTATATCATCCCAGGTTCGTAGGCGTGGTCCATCGTAGACATCACTCGTCACCTGATTAGGATTTTGCGGCACACCACCTCGTCCCGTTGCCACAAAGCGGCTGCCTTCACTGCCCGCACAGCCTGTAGCAATTTGCTGGGATGGATCGGTGACATTTGCAGGCAGTTCGACTAAACCCGAATTTGGATCGATACCGATAGTATTAACTTGAACCGTGCCACTTATCCCAAATTGGGAACTGGCGGTGATGTCACTATCAGAAGTGAGTTGGTTGCCAAACTTCAGCCCAAAGATGCCTTGAGTGGTGATTTGGATATTACCACCTCTGCCTCGCACTGCATTAGCAATAATGTCGCTGTTTTTTAAGCCGACGATGATGGGTGCATTGATGTTTATATTACCTCCATTCCCCGAGCCGCCAGCTGTTGAGGTTATCTGGCTATTGTCTTGTAGAAGTAACAGGTTTTTAGCGGACAATTTAATATTGCCACCATTACCGGATTCTGTTTGTGCTTGAATAAACCCTTGATTCTTTAGTTGGATGCTGGCTGCATTGATGTTAATATTGCCACTATTTCCACTGCCTTGACTAGTGACACTGACTGTCCCGCCATTCGTCAGCGTTAAGTTCGGTGTGGTAATGCTCAAAGTACCAGCATTCGCTGTTAATATATCTGGCAGACCGAATCGTTTCCGTAATAACGGATCGGGTCGGATAGTGGAGGCGTTAATGCTACTATTAGTTGCCCGACCTTGACCACTGATGGCGATCGCTTCAGTAGCATCGATCCTTAAATCTCCCCCATTACCTGCAAAAAATGAGGTGGTAGCAACTGCTCCCCCATCTAGAATTTGCAATTTGGCAGTATTCAGGGTCAAGGTTTTGGCACTTCCAGTTGCAAATGTAGTTGAGCTAATGTTGCTGTAAAGTCCAGAGGGACTTTCTCCCATCACTGTGGTATTGGTGTTGCGAATGGTCACTTTACCACTAGAACCACTACCAAAGGTAGCCGAAGATAGTGAAGCACCGTTTGATACGAGTAGACTATTACCATTGACGAAAACATCACCAGCATTTCCAGTGCCTAGTGTAGTAGTGTTAATTGTGGTAACGTCAGCAGGATTATTGGGTGAAAAGCCAGACAGTTCAATGACGGTTGCATCAATGTAAATATTGCCACTCAAAGCTGTTCCATAAGTTGTGCTATTCAACCCCGCTCCCGACTTGATAGTGAGGTTGGGAGTAATAACGCTGATATTCCCACTAGCTCCCATACCAAAAGCATTACTACGCACTCCGCTCTGAATTGTGCCATCAGCTGTTTTGGCAATCAGATTAATGGACTCTGTAGCCTGAAGGCGAATATCACCACCGGGGAGATTGCCAAAATTTTGCGCCAGTACCAGAGAGCCATCGTTGAATTGAATTTGCCTACCCTGAATTTGAACGGAACCTGCATTCACGCCGCTGATATCTAATAGCGATCGCTGTGCCAATTGGATATCGCCAAAGCTTTGTACATTCCCATATCCCAGGGTATAGCCCTGTGCGGTTGGTATCAGGTTTACCAATGCTGTACCGCTTACACTACCTAATTCAACTCGCCCTCTTTCAGCGATTAAGTTTGCCCCATTTAGATGTATGTCGCCACCCACTAAAGCTAGGGTGTTTCCCGGCTGTACCCGCAGTTTTGTAGAACTGGGAATCTGAATCGGGGGAAGCAGAGCCAGTCCACTGACATTCCTCAAAGTATGTCCTGTACCTTGAATGTTGATAGGTGCGGGATTGTTACCTAGTTGCAACCCAATGGGAACATTGATACTCAACAACGGGGCAGATTCAGAATTAATTACACTAAACTCAGCACCATCGGCAAATTTAATACTGCTGGCAGTGCTACCAATAAACGAACCCCCAATGTTTAGTTGGGCATTAGCTCCAAAAATTATCCCACTAGGGTTGATCAAGAAGAGACTAACGGGGTTGTTGCCGTTAATCGTTTGAATCAAGCCATCAATGCTAGAGATATTACCGCCAGTAACACGGCTGAAGATGGTAGAAATGTTGGGCGTGTTCGTTAAATCAAAAGTAGCCGAACCGCCAGTGGGAACCGAAAACTGCTGGAAACTGTGAAATAAGTTATTGTTGGCGGCACTACCATTAGTAATGGTGAAGTTATTGCCGCTTTGGGAGACAGTAGTATTAAGGGTGCCATCAGGAGTTAGCTGGGCACTCGCGGAGGCACACCAAAGGAGCATCCCACCTGTCAGCATTATATCGATCAAACCCCAGCAAACAGAGGGTGCTTTCATCGCTCACTTTCTATCAATACTTAGATATATATAGGGTTCCCTAAACGGTATTGTGTTTGAACAGCATCAACAGTTTTAGTAGTCATCTTGGTGTAGCTTTTTGAAAACGAAACTTGCCGCAGGCATTGCAGCTGGAACTTCAGTTCGTGCACCACAGGTTAAATATGGTTGTACATAGGTTGGTTGAGCCGCAATTAACTCAATTTTTCCCTGGCTGTTGCGATGCCAGGAAGTAGCTTGGACAAGAACTTTTGAAGATTCAGACATTTGTGCTGTCACTGCGTCAGTTTTGCGGTATTCAGAGATATCACGGACATCAGACCAAGTGCTTAGGTGTAGCCCGTCGTAGACATCGCTCGTCACATCTTGATTAGGATTTTGCGGCACACCACCCCGTCCCGTTACCACAAATCGACTGCCTTGGTTTGTAGAACAACCACTGGCTATTTGTTGCGATGGATCGGTTACATTGGTTGGTAGTTGAACTAATCCAGAGTTTGGATCGACACCAATGTTATTGATTTGAACAGTACCGCTAACCCCAAATTCAGAACTAGCGGTAATGTCATTTTCGGGAGTGAGTTGGGGACGGAACTTGAGTCCGATAATCCCTTGGGTTGCGATTTGAATATTGCCACCCTTTCCTTTAATAGCATTGGCAATAATGTCACTATTTTCTAAACCCACAATGTTGGGAGCATTAATCGTAATATTGCCACCATTACCACTACTACCTGCTTCTGCACTGATAAAGCTGCGATGACGCATCAGTAGTAGATCCCGCAGTTGTAAATTAGTGTTACCGCCACCGCCTGCTTTTGTGGATGCTGAAATACTGGCCCCATTGTCGAGTCGTAAGGTGTTCGCCTGAATGTTTAGAGTACCAGCTTTACCAAAGCCAAGGTTTTGGACAAAAACTGTTGCACCATTACTGATGTTAAGAAGTGGGGTGTTAATCGTGGTGTTACCTGAAGTAGCGTTAGAAACTCCAAAAACAGGACGAACAGCAGTACCAATATAGCTGGGATTTGCTGCATCTTTAACACCATTCACATCAATCGATTCAGACGCATTGATAGTCAGTGAACCCGCATTTCCTAAAACTATGCTAGAAGCTGACACTCTGCCGCCAGATTGAACCGACAGCTTGCGGGTATCGATTTTCAAATCCCCTGCATTACCAAACCCGAATGTGGCAGTAGACAACAGACTAAAATACAAACCCTTTGGCGCTCCCTCATTTGTCACCTGAATTGTATCTGCTTTGACGATGAGATCGCCGCCATTGCCTGAAGCGTAGGGTCTTGCTGCTATATTGCCGCCAGCTAAAATAGACAGCTTTTGAGTGGAAATGTTGATATTTCCACCTTTTCCAGCCCCATAGGAAGCGGCTAATATCTGGCTAACTGCTCGAAAAGGAGAAGGATCGCCAAATGCAAAACCATTCACCTGCATTTCATCAGTATTTATTGCAATATTGCCACCTGGTGCTGTGCTAAAGGTACGGTTTAACATATACCCACCCCCGTCAATATTCAACTGTGGGGTGGTAACGATAATATTCCCTGCTGCACCTGGGGATATAGTTTCATTAATTAAACTGCTGGAACTTTTAAAATCAGGAGACTTGCCGATAATCTGGAGGGACTGGGTGGCATTGATTGCAATATCACCAGCAGTTTGGTTGCTGCGATTTTGCACTAATAGCAGCGAACCATCTCGGATGCTGACCTGTTTACCCTGAATTTGGATGGCTCCTCCCCTTTGCCCACTGAGGTCGCGTGTAGATGCTAAAGCTCGTTGAGTTATCTGAATATCGCCAAAGCTCGAAGCATTAGGATAACTCAGCGTAAATCCTTCAGGGATGGAATTGAGGGCGACGCTTCCATTAGTGATGCTACCCAGTTCTATTTGCCCTCCTGGTGCAGAAAGCAATCTTCCATCTAAGGCAACATTCCCACCCAGCAATGCCAGCGTCTTTCCAGATTGCAACTGTAATCCTCTCGTACCGAGGTTTAATCCAGAAACCTGAAGTGAGTCGCCTAATTGAGCATTGTGTCCTGACCCTTGGACGGTAATGCCTCCTGGATTACTACCAAATTGCAAACCAATGGGAACATTCATGCTCAACAATGGAGCATTTTGGGGACTAATTGCGCTAAATTCAGCACCATCGCTAAATTTAATGCTCTGGGCAGTTGTCCCAACAAAGGAGCCGCCAATATTCAGTTGGGCATTCGCACCGAAAATAATCCCACTGGGATTGAGCAAAAACAGATTAGCGCTACCATTGGCTTTAATTAAACCATCAATGTTGGAAACACCGCCTCCAGTGACGCGACTGAAGATGTTTTGTACATCTGCGGCATTGTTGAAAAAAGCCGAGCCGTTGCTAGGAACTGAAAATTGGCTGAAGCTGTGGAATAAATTGTTGCCAACTCGATTACCGTTGATGATGGTAAAATTATCACCACTTTGAGAGACGGTAGTATTCAATGTGCTATCAGGAATTACCTGGGCACTCACAGGCATTACCATCAACGGCACTATTCCACCGCACAGAACCAACCAAATAGAGTTCGTTGTCATTGCCAAGCCTTTATTTATACCTTGCATTTTAGGTTGCCCCAAACGGTATAGTTTTGAAACGATCGCCTCAAAACGCTGAATAACTCACTGAGAAGTACAATCCATTTTCCTGGAGCGATCGCTTTTCACCATTCACTGAAATCAGAGGAATGCCCCAATCTACGCGGGCCGATAAGTCATCACCCTGTTTCCACAACAGCCCCAACCCAGTACTAACAAGCGTACTCGGTGATGGATTTTCGCCTTTGACATTCCAGCCTTTACCTACATCAATGAAGGGTGTCAGTTGCAACACTCCGCCAATTTTAGCAGCGCGGACAATTGGGACTCGAAATTCCGCCGAAAATAACAGACCATTATCTGTGAGTAATGCGTCTTGGCGATACCCTCGTACACTTAGCTGTCCACCAAGACCAAATTGCTCCAAAGGCACCAAGGAATCTGCTACCAATTGGAAATCGCCCCTAGCTAAAAATAGAGTATCTGGTGCTAATTGTCGCACCCACTGCGCCTGTCCCCGCCAGGCGAAAAAGCGGCTATCTGGTTCATTATTACTGACATTCGCATTGAACCAATCTACACCAAAACTCAATTGCGATCGCGCCGCAAATACATAGTGGTTGCTTCGCTGGGTATATTCTTGAAAAAAGCGCAAAGCCGAAATATTGGTTTTTCCATTCGCATCCGCACCAGGGGAGAGTCGAAACGGCCCAATGTTATCAATACCCAATTCAGTTTGACTTTCCTGGCGCGAGAATGACAGCCCGATCGCTAACTCTTGAGTTGGTTTTTGCACCAGTGGTTGCCGATAGCTCAATTCGTAAGAGCGAGTATTTGACTGAATATCAAGGACGCTGAATGGCTTTTCAATCACGCGATTCCATCCTTGGCTAAAACCGAAGAATACAGTGCCATTGCGGGCATTAATCGGCAGCGTGTAGTTGAGATTGATTGTATTACTACCATCAGTATTGGCGTATCCCACGCTCAGGGTATCGCCCAAACCCAATAAATTGGCTTCTTGCAGATCCACTCCCCGGCGAAAACTGCCGACACTTGGCGATCGCCCATTATCCAGGCTTGCTGTCAGCTTAAAAGTTTTTGCTTCTTCAACTTCAACTTGCAATACATTGGTTCCCGGTTGCACGCCTGTCTGCAACTCGGCTGACAGGCTTTGAATTCGCGGATCGAGGCGGAGTAGTTGCAGCTTTTCTATTAAACGTGGTATATTTAAGGGTTTAGCTGCACCTAGTTTGATGCGATCGCGAATGTATTGAGTGTGCAATCGTCTATTACCGACAATCTTTATTTCTTGCACACTACCCTCAATCACCTGAATTTTGATCGTCCCACCTTCTACTGTCTGCGGTATAATTAACGCCCCCGTGGTGACATAGCCGTTATCAATGTAAAGCTTGGTGATGGCGTCTTTAACTTGCAACAACTCTGCAAATGTCAGTTCCCGTCCCACAAAGGGAGCAGTCACAGCAGCAAACTGTTCTGCTTTGAAAACTGTACTGCCCAAAACTTCAATGCGATCGACCCGAAATTTGGTATTAGGGTCATTCTGCTCCAAAATTGTCTGATTCTGTAGTTTTAGAGATGGAAGCAATTGATTCTCGTCTGGTGGCTTGGGTAGCACATCCGACGGTAACGGAGTCTCAGGAATATTATCTAACCGACTTGGGGGTAATGTCTGAGGTTCAGGAGTTTGGGCGATTGCATTTTGATAGTTGCACAATATTGGGGCGATCGCAAAGCTGAGTGTTATAAATCCAGCAAAAATCCTCAGTTCGCCCAAGGACTTGCTTACCTTTGGCTGATTTATAACCAAGGTTTTTCTAAGCATTATTTGTAATTAAATAAATTAGGGATTAAATTCTTAATACTTTGGAAAGTATAAGTAAATAAGTGGTAAGTACCATATCTAACTTAAATTTGTTCTGGAAAGATCAGTAATATTACTAGTTGTCAAAAAATAGCTTAGGAGCAGAGCCAGATACAAGAAGGGTATTCTGCTAATTTGATATTTTTAATTATGCAAGTGTATCAAGATGATTGCACGATATCCAAAGCAAAAGTCAGAGCGAAGATTTCCTCGGCTCTGAACTTTGTAAGAGAGTATTCTTATTTAAATTCCCTAACTTTACTTATAGGGATTCACTGTTAGCTGATAACTGTTAAGCAGCATATTTCACTGACAAATTAAAATGTACTTATTCTGTTTCACTTTTTTGCAGTTTAATTCATGAGCTTTCAGAGGCTTTTTCATCTTTAGGATAAAGAGAGCGAATTAACTCCCGAATTACATCAGTTGCTGGTCTGCCTGTCGTTGAACAGTATTGTTCAAGCTTCTGTGCCTCGCCTGATGTGAGATTGATTGTAAGTCGTTTAACAGCCCATTTTTTATTCATGTACTAGATAAGGTATGTTTTTGAAACTACTTCTCTAATATCAATCATCTAAACTGCTCTTACAATGGTATAAGTAATGACATTTAGTTCAAGTAATCATGAAGTTAAATAGGATATTTTTCCCAGCAATAGCGAAAATATGAAGTATATTCTAGATTATAAAGTTAAGCTACTTTCTAGGCAGTAATTATAAATAGGATGTAAAAATAATATTAAATATATGAATACAAAATAAGTATTCTCACAGAATGTTTAAACGCAGAGGGACACAGAGTATAGCGCAAAGGAGTGCAAAGTAAGTTTTGAGTCTATTCGCTACGAACTTAGGGTTAGCTGTGCTTAGTTGGTTTTAATTGTTAACATTGATTCTGACCGGAGGCGGAGCGTCTCCGGCTTTGCTCCTAAATTATGACTTCTGAATTCTTCTTCAATAAGTCATGTGTTGATAATGTATCGGCAGCAGATTTAATTACATCAAATGACATTCCCGACTTTTCTGCAATATCTAATAGAGTATGCTGACCGTCAGATAAATTTAAAACCCACAGGATTGCCATTTCATTTAGTCCGCTATCTTTGTTACCACCAACTGCTCGATATATTCCTCTTTTACCTAACTGTGGCTCACATTTAGGATTTTTGTTGTAGTAGATTTCGTTATTGTTGAGGATATGCAACATCGAATGACATTGAAAGAATGACTCGGCTAGATATTGGGGTTGAACGAAATTTAAATCGTCTGCTGATGTATGGTATTCAGGAAAACTACCATGAGGCGATCGCATGAAGCAACCTACAGCTAAATTAAATCCTGGCGAGCAATATTGTCGCTCATCATAACCATAGGGAAAGAAATCGATAATTTTATGATCTTGTTTTGAGTTTTTGAGTACATAAGCAGCAACTTTATCGATTTCAGTGTCACCTCTACGGCTTTTTTTGTAGGTAAAGTTGCCTGCATCTCCTAAACAAGTTAATACCAAGCCATGTTTAATGTTATTGACTTGAGCTTCATTGAGAGCCAACCATGTAATTGAGCCAATAGTTCCGGGAATCCAGAGAAATCTATAGGAATATCTTGGTGTAGTTTGACTTAAATATCTAGCCAGAAAAGTAGCGATCGCAATTCCCGAAAGATTATCATTACACAGTGAAGGATGACAGGCATGGCAAGAAATCAAGATTTCATCAGTACTGTCTCCAGGAATATAATACTCACCATAAGTCAAATAACCTGGTTGCAAAGAAGAATCAATACATACTTCATATTCTTCATCTTCTAGTTGCAAATACTGATTGTGAGTCAGGCAAAAACCCCAACTTTCCTTGTAATATGAAGTTCGGTAAGGAATCCAATTAGGATAATCGGCAAGTGTAAATAAATGTGATTTAAGTTCTTGAAGAGATATTTTTTGATGTATAGGAATACTATAGTTAACAACGTGCAAATTTGAATTAGTAAAATCTACAATTTTTTCATCTTGAGAGTTTTTAATATAGGCATCTTTAATATTCCACTCATTAGGGACTGTCCAATCAAATACCTCTGTTCCTGTTGGCACTTCATGAACTGACAAAGGAATATACTGCTGGAGAATTTTTAAAGTTTCTCTAAAACCATTACCTGTAATACTACGGCAAATGGGATATAAATCAGAAATTAGTTGGTAAATTTCTAGACTGATATCCTTTAAGTTCAAAGAATTTTTTAGATCGACTAAATTAATATTCTGAATATCTGCAACCATAAATAGAATCCTTGTGAACTTGTGTATCTAATCTTTTATCCTGAAATCAAGGGGTATCTTTACGTCTACACGTAGTATCAATTGAGTTGGGGTTGAAATTCCCAACTTCAACTGTCTTTAATTTTGAATTTTGAATTTTGAATTGTTAATGATGTTTTGTATACCAATTTACAGTCAATTCCAAGCCCTTCTTTAGAGGGATTGAAGGTTGCCAACCCAGTTTATCGTATGTATAAGCCGTATCAGCTACTCTTATTCTTTCCATCGGTCGCTCAGGTAAAGCACCAAATAGAGGCTGGATTTGAGGGTTAACCAGATTAACAAGCTGGGACACAACTGCATGAATGGGTACTAGTTCTCCCGAACCTAAGTCGAATGTACAACCCTCTACACTAGGAACTTGTGTTGCAGCCAGAAGTCCTGCAATCACGTCATCAATATAAATCCAATCAACTTGACGCTTTCCACTACTAAGTTTTGGAGCTTGCCCTTGCAACAAGGAAAGAATAACAGAAGGAACGATCTTATACACATTTTGTCCTGGCCCATAGGTCATAAAGGGTCTAACAAGAACTACAGGTGTCTGATAGAGTCGATGGAACAGCCGACCATAAGTACTACTAGCAAATTTCGCAATAGCGTAAGGAGAAGAAGGAACTACTTCAGGACGATCTTGTTCTGGTTCTTCTAAAGAAGCTATTAACACAATGCGACTACAACCAATTTCGGCAGCTACCGTCAATAAGTTAATAGTACTAGTCAGTAAACTGTGAAAGGTAGGCAATATGAACTCTAGATTAGGAACTGCTGTCACAAGACCGGATAAATGGAAGATTAGGTCAGGTTTAATGCTGTGGAAAAGATTTTGAACAAACTTAATGTCTTCCATGTCACCTTGCCACCATCGTAAGCAGCTAATATCAGAAGTATGAAAACTGCGAGAAACAGCATGTACTTCTGCACCATCGTGGCATAAATGACGGACTAAATGAGATCCCAGAAATCCGCTAGCACCTGTAATTAGTATTGTTTGTCCAGACAATTTTTCAACAGAGTTCACCATTTATACAGACTGGAGTTGGGAAAACAAAAGCTATTCTACAAGAGATTGTTTGTTGTAGACAACAACAATGTGTCAGTAATCGGATAGAAGTCAGTGCCTCGCAAGAAGTCGCCTAAAGAAGTTCCTGTACAAGCTGAATCAATATTTGGCGCACCCTTTTGAGCTATGACATCATCAAAATGTACAGTTCTAAAGTCAATACTAAAACGGGTATAGCCTGATGTGTTGGGAATAGTGGAGTGCATCTGCGCTCCTGAAAAGAGAATCATGCCACCGACTTGTGTGATTAACTGCAATTGCGGCTCCATTTCTAAAGTTTCCTCGGCATGGGGTTGCTTGCGCGTATCTGTTTTAATATGCAGTGCCGCATTTTTGCGACTTTCTTTAACCCACTGAGCGTAGTTATAATCCCTTGAGCTATTCTTAACTGGTTGACTCCAGTAGCGCGGATGGAATGCCATCGCATTCTCTGGGGTAATATCGTAGACAGGAATCCACCAGTTGATCTGGCACATAGGAGCAGAGTACCAGGTGTCACGATGAGGATGGAAAGCGTAAGCAATACCAGCAGTCAGATAGCGATCGCTGGTTGCTGTTCTCAGGCGAGGTACATCGAAATAGGTTTTGTTTAAGTCACATCCACTTTCTTTCAAGATGCCTTGAATAAGTTGTTTAGATTCAGGGTGATGGATAAAAGCTGGCTTGAGTTGTGCTAAAATATCAACGTATTTCTCTACAGGCAAGCTATGTTGTGCATCTCTTGGATCTAAAGGGGCAAATGCTTCTTCAACCATGCCACGAGCAAAATTGCATAGAGCGATCGCACTGGCGCAAGGAGAAAAGACAAACACTTGTCCATCATAAAGATGCTTGCGTCTGATTTCATCACTAAAAATCGAATCAAAATAAATTGTACTCACTTCGCCCTCATTTGCTGTAACAAAGTTTGAACACAGTGTTAAGTATGAAAATCAAAATTTGAAAAATTAAATTTTGATTTTCTGTGTCTGTGCGCCTCTGTGCGTTCTTAATCCTATATTCACTCAGCAACTATATATTTTTAAATTGCTCTTAAAAGTCTGACATTACCGTAGGCGTTACAATTTCTTTCGATTCAAATAAACTCCAAGCCCGATCTTTATCCGAAATTTCAGTCACAGATAGAGGCCATTCAATACCAAAAGCTGGGTCATCATAGCGATACCCGCCAGCATATTCTGGTGCATAAAAGTCACCCATTTGATACATCACCTCCGTCTCATCGCTGAGAGTTTGAAAACCGTGAGCACACCTATCTGGGATATAGAGAGCAAGACGATTTTCGGCAGTTAACTCTATACTAATATGAGATAAATAGCTAGGAGAATCTGGACGCAAATCGATAATTACATCATAAATAGCTCCTCTGATACAACGCACCAATTTTGTTTCCTGAGAAGGAGGCATTTGATAATGCATACCCCGCAATGTTCCTTTTTTATAGTTAAAAGATAAATTGCATTGGGCAATAGTAGGTTTTAAGCCACGATCTTGAAATTCCTGAGTACAGAAACTCCGAGCAAAAAAGCCGCGAATATCTTGGTGCAGTTCTAAATCAACAATAAATGCTTCTTTTATTTTAGTTTCAGTGAAAATCATAAATATTACAAATTATGAAAAGAAATTAAAATTATTTCTAATTTTCTAGAAAAACATTTTTCGACAGTAAAATGCTTCAGCATATTTACTCGGTGAATTTGATTCAATACCACGAATTCTGAGAATTGCACGAAAAGTCTCTTCTGTAAACCACTGCTTATTATTTTGGGTAGCAAACGCATCCAAAATATATTGAATTTTTCGATGGCAGAGTGTTTCATTTAAATGAACAAAGAAATTAGGAATACCCAAATCACCGTCATATTTGGGTATTTCATATTCTAAAATTAAATGATTTCTAAAGGTATTCCAAGTCAAGTCAGAAATTAAGCGGTGATCTTGGTGGCGATCGTCTCGATGATGAGTAAAAATTATATCTGGTGAAAATTCTTGCTTCAACTGTTCAAAGCATTCCTTCACCTCTATCCCTTCAAAAGGCAGAAAGCCATCTCGAAAATTTTTAATGATAATTTTCTTGACTGGGATTTCTTTTAAGAATAGATTAGCACTTGCAGTTGCTTCTTCTGCTCTTTGTTCATTAGAACTGAAGACAACCCAATAGATAACAACATCTTGATAACTCTCTATCAGCTTTAAGATTGTGCCTCCACAACCAATCTCGATATCATCACAATGAGAACCGAGACAAAGAATTTTGTACTCAGATGCTTCTGTCTTATTCAACCTAAGTTGGATCATACATGGTCGATTTGTACTTGTTGATCTCCCCAAACTTCCCAAGGTCTTCTACCTTGAGCATACATATCATCCAACTGTTGTTTCTCTTTAAACGTATCCATTACTCCGAAAAAGCCAGTGTATTTATATGCAAAAAGCTCTTCTTTGGCAATCAATCTTTGGAAAGGTTCAAGAACAAGTTCTTCACCATAATTTATGTAGTTAAAAATTTCTTTTTTAAAGATAAAATATCCTCCATTAATCCAAATATCACGTTGTTTTACCTCTTGGATATTTTGTACTAAACCATCCTCGTTCATATCAACTAGGTGAAAACTTTGGCTTGGTCTGACACACAAAAAACTACCAATTTTATCACGCTGATAAAAATTATTGATATACGTTGGTAAATGTAAGTCTGTCAAACCATCACTGTAGTTAGCTAAAAATACTTCTTCTCCTTCTAGATACTTTTCTACTGCTTTGAATCTTTGACCAATGTTGGCAGTTAACCCTGTATCTACAAATGTAATATTCCAATCTTGAATATCCCGATTAAACAACTCAATTTTGCTTCCATTGGAAAGGCTAAAGTTATTAGAAAGCCATTCATTGTAATTCAAAAAATAGCTTTTAATTAGGTCAGACTTGTAACCAAGACATAAAATAAAATCCTTATGCCCATAGTGAGCATAGTATTTCATGACGTGCCATAATATTGGTCGATAACCAATATTTACCATTGGCTTAGGAATACTTTCTGAGTATTCTCTCATTCTGGCTCCTAAACCACCGCAAAATAAAACTACTTTCATGTCACTTACCTCTTTTTGACGATTTTTTGACGAGCAAAAATACTAAATACTTAAGAGTAGACATTAACTTCAGGAATTGGTACAACAAATTGACCTCCCCAATCCCGAATGTAAGCTAGTTGTATCGTAATTTCATTTTTCAGATTCCAGGGCAAAATTAGTATATAGTCAGGCTTGGTTTCGGCAATTTTGTCTGGATGAAAAATCGGAATATGAGTTCCTGGTAAAAATTGACCCTGTTTATAAGGATTACGGTCTACTGTATAGTCAAGAAAATCTGTGCGGATACCGCAATAGTTTAAGAGAGTATTTCCCTTACCTGGAGCACCATAACCAACAATCGATTTTCCCTCTTGCTTAACTTTAATCAAAAAATCTAATAAGTTGCGTTTAGTTTCTTTAACTTGTTCTCCAAAGGAAAAATAGCATTCTAATTGCGTAAACCCAGCCGCTTCTTCCCGATTTTTCAGTTCTGAGACTTGCTGAGTGACGGGTTTAGAAGAGTCTTCCTTATGGCGGGCATAAATTCTCAAAGAACCACCATGAGTAGTTAATTCTTCTACATCAAAAATTGTCAAACCGTGAGCAGCAAAAATCTTGTCTACGGTAAGAAAGGAAAAATAAGAAAAATGCTCGTGGTAAATAGTATCAAACTGATTTTCCTCAATTAATCGCATCAAGTGGGGAAATTCCATAGTAATTACACCATGCGGTTTGAGGATGATTTTCATTCCTTTGACAAAATCATTCAGATATGGTGTATGAGCAAGAACATTATTTCCGAGTAATAAATCTGCCTGTTTACCCTTAGCAACCTGTTCTTTTGCTGTCTCCTGTCCAAAAAATTTGACAATTGTAGGAATACCTTTTTGGATTGCTACCTCAGCTACATTTGCTGCTGGCTCTATTCCCAGTGCTGGGATGCTTTTGGCTACAAAGTATTGCAGTAAGTAGCCATCATTGCTAGCAATTTCTATTACCTGACTTTCCTGGTTTAATTGGAAACGTTCTACTACCAAATCAACATATTTCTTGGCGTGTTGCAACCAGCTATCAGAGTAGGAAGAGAAATAAGCGTAGTCGCTAAAAATATTTTCTGGGCTAATGTATTCTTGGAGTTGAACTAAAAAACATTCTTCACAAACATAGACATGCAGAGGATAAAATGCTTCTACTTCATTGAGTTGTTTGAGACTACGATAACTTTCGCAGGGAGGAGACATACCTAAATCTACGAAGGTATGGCGCAATCCTGTTCCACAGAATAGACAGTTACCAGTTATTAATTGATTATTTGTTGGCTGTAGTAAATTCATAACTTATTATATGAAATTTTTAAACAGTCTGCCAAAAGAAATCTCGATCGATTTGCTGAGTGCGAATGAGGTATTCTAATTGTTTCAGGCGCGTAAAACCTCTAGACTCAAATGTTCCTCTATCCATATCAATTTGCTGGAAGACATTATATAGTTGTTGGGCACCGCGTTGGGCATCCCATTCACATTTGAATCCTGGTAAATTTTGGTTAATCTTATTAAATAAAACCCGATAGCTGCGGTTATCGGGATCGTGTTTACCAAAGCTCAATTGACAATCTGTAAAAACATCTGCAACTATTTGAGCAATTTGTTTGACTTGATAGTTGCTATTTGTATCGCCGACATTAAAAATTTGGTTGTGAATTACATCGCGCGGAGCTTCTAAGGTGCAGATAATTGCTTTGCAGATATCCAATAGATGTACTAGGGGACGCCAAGGTGTACCGTCGCTGTTCATCTTAATTTCTTTAATTGTCCATGCCCAACCGGCTAGATTGTTTAAGACAATATCAAAGCGCATTCTCGGAGAAGCGCCATAGGCTGTAGCATTTCGGAGAAAGGTGGGAGAAAAGCCATCATCAGCAAGAAGTTTCACATCCTGTTCGACAAGTGCTTTGCATTTGGCATAAGCTGTTTGGGGATTGATGGTAGACTCTTCGGTAACGTAGTCTTCAGTGGCAAAACCATAGACACTGCATGATGATGTATAGACAAAGCGTTGGATTCCTGCTGCTTTCGCCAGTTTCGCTATATGTACTGAGCCTTTGTGGTTGATATCGTAAGTGATATCAGGGGCTAACTGACCTAAAGGGTCGTTAGAGAGTTCTGCCATGTGAACTATTGCTTCTACGCCTTGTAGGTCTTCTATTGTAATGTGGCGGATATCTTTGTTGAGGGTTTTGGCAGTTAGTTTGGTGCCGTTATATAGCCAACCTACTTTATAGAAGCCAGTATCTAAACCAATAACTTCATGACCTTGTTGAATCAACAAAGGAGCTAACAATGAGCCGATATAACCTTCAGTTCCAGTTACAAGTATTTTCATATCCTATAGTGCGATCGCAGTTTGTGGGGGTTTTAATTCAGTAGGAATATTGTCTATAGGTGCTAATAGCAACTTAGCAATGATTTCTTCACGTAGGGGAGCGGCTTCATCTTGAGTCAACCAAGTAAATAACTTTGCTACTGCTTGCGGGGAGCGATCGAGTTTGAGAGTTTCTTGGAGCATACGCAAAGCCCCAGCAACATTGCCAGTTTTCAAAGGAATTGCTGCCCGTGTCAGACAATAATTGAAGTTATAGCTACGAGCTTGGTTTGTAATGTCTGCGCGATGTTCAACAGGAAGATAACTCTCAGAAATTTCTATACCCTGGCGGATGGATATCGCCAGAATACCAGATGATAAGTCATCATCAGTCAGTCTGTGGGAATGTACACGGTAACGAGCCAAACTTCCCGGTTCGTACCACCAATCATAAGAAACAGCAATGCGTTTATAAAGTTCCCATTCAGAAGCGCAAACTAACTTCGGATAATAACCTCCTAGTTGTTCATGAGTGATGCGACGAATGACAACCGCCGGCACCTGTAACGGACATGTCACACCAATCACCTGCCAAAAATTCTGAGGAATATTTTTATGATCTCCAAACCAGGAAATCACTTCCCCTTTGTCAACTACTGTTCCTTTTTCATTGAAATATTCAAAATTTGCAAAAGCGGCTCCTACGGAATCTGGACACCTTTGAAGACTTTGCTGGAGTCGATCATAAAAACCTGGAAGCACACAGTCATCATCATGCAGGATATGAATCCACTGACCGCGACTGAGGGAAATGCCTGCATTGTGATTTGACAGTACTCCAATATCTTGCTGATTGTGATAGTAACGGATTACTCCTCCTCCAATACTATTCACTAGATCGAACAACGGTGTTGTACTGGCATTATCCATTACCAGAATTTCCATCTGCTCTGCCCCAGGCCATTGCACTAAGACGCTAGCTAGACATTCCAGGAGATAATCGGTGCGGTTATATACCGGAATCACTACAGTCCAAAATGGTCGGGGTTTGTCTGGGTCTGTTACAGGTGGAATTGCTGGAAACTGATAGTCGCCGATAGTAACTTCAGCTTGAGGAATGGAGGGAGTAACGAGCATTTCTGGAGTGATGGCAGCATCAAAGTAAGCAGATACGGCTTTGGCATAGTTAGGATTGAGTAAAGTTAATGCCTGACGATACACAGAAATCGCCTCTGCTCTCTTGTTTTGAGCTTGGTAAACTTGACTCAAACGGATGTAGATTTTCCAGTTTAAAGGATTGAGTTTTAGGGCTTGGCGATATGAGGCGATCGCTTCTTCCCACTGACCTACTTCTTGCAGGATGTTGCCTAAGCTATAATATGTCTCTGGCGAATTTGGGTCAAGAGCGATCGCTTGACGATAATAATTAATTGCTTTCTTAAAATCCCCTGCAATTGTGCAAGAATGTGCAAATTTCTGATTCAAATCCGCGTAGTCTGCTTGTTGAGCTTTTGATAGTTTACCTTGCGCGTTCAGGGCGTTGCCTAAGTTGACTTCTGCTTCGGCAAAGTTGGGCTGAAGTTCTAAGGCTTTTTGATAACAAGCAACTGCTTCATCAAACTTACCTTGTTGTTCCAAAGTATAACCCAAGTTATTATGTCTTGCTACTAGCTTTGACTCTAGGGCTATTACATCAGGCAGAGAAGCAAAATCGAAATACAATAAAAACCTTTGGTAAGGGATATTTTGAAAGTTTTTATTTTCTTGCTTAAATTTTGGAGATAGTAAAACTAATTCTTTCTCTCTATTTCTTTTCTCCATATCGTTCAGTTTTTCTAAAAGCTCGCCATCTAATTCTCTGCCGCCATTTCTCGAAAATGCGTTCTTCTTTAACCAATGTGTATGCCAAAAAATAAAACCTAAATAATATGGTGTAATTCCTTCAAATTGAATGGCTTCACAAAATGGAATTTTGGCATTTTTATCGAAAATATTTTGCGGTGAAACTGTCCAATATGCCACATCTCCATCACCAGAAGCAACACATTTTAAATTTGTGTAGTAGTTGGGATCGTTTGGACGTTGATATAAATTTACTCCTGAAAAAAATAAGGCTGTATTTTGCAGATGATTTTGCTTCAAATAATTATAAATGATTTTTAAATTATCAGGAATACCTATGCAATCGCCGTCGATATAAACGCAAATTTTATACCGCGTCTGACTAAGACCAAAATTAGAATAAAAAACGAAAGAATGAATGTTGTTTACATCCAATTCAACTTGTTCTTTTGTACTAAACGAATAGACGTGAGGTAAGTAATGAAAAGCCCGTATTTTCTGAGGGTATTTTTGTGCAAATGCCTCTATTATTTGAGGAGTTTTGTCTGTACACTGATGAAACACTATTACCAATTCATCAACATAATCAATCCAAGATTCGATTGTTGGTGCCAAAAACTCTTCTTCATTACGAACTCGCATCAGACCGCTGATTCCATCTTGTCGATTTTGTGGCTCAAAAGATGAAGCATTTATAGTAGGATGCTCTACTTGATTAATTGACATAGTTTTTTAGTCCAAAACTAGAAAATTTTTGCTTTTTCCTAAACAAGTCTTTATAAAGGAAGTGAGATAAATCTTGAGGCAATTTCCTCACGCAGAGGAGCTGCTTTTTCTTGTGTTAACCATCGGAATAACTTTGCCACTGCTTCCGGGCTACGATCTATTTTTAAAGCTTCTTCTAACCCTTGCCAAACTCCAGCCAGATTCCCAGCCTGTAATGGAATTATCAGCGATTCTAGACAATAAAGAAAATAATGACTCCGAGATTGGGCGGTAATTTGTGCCGAGTATTCAATAGGAAAATAACTCTTTGAAATTTCAATTGCACGGCGGATGGATATCATCTGTTTCCCAGAGAGTAACAGTTGGCTGGTGACATTGTTAGCATGTTCGCGGTAACGAGCTAAAATTTCTGGTTCATACCACCAATCATAAACAGAGGCAATGCGTTTATAAACTTCCCAATCGCTTGTATAGGTCAGTTCAGGATGATATACGCCCAATTGTTCGTGTGCTTCTCGACGAATCACTACCGCAGGCATATTCAATGAGTTACTAACTCCGATAATTTGCAACCAATTTTGGGCAATTCCTCGCTGCTCTCCATAGACTTGTTGGCTGAAAATTACTTCCCCTTTCTCGTTAATATTTTCATAAGCTGTAAAAGCGGCTCCTATAGAATCTGAAGACCCTTCTAGACTTTCTTGTAGCCGAGAATAAAAACCTGGGAGAATATAATCATCGTCGTGCAGTAAATGAATCCAATGACCGCGAGTTAGAGCAACTCCGGCATTCCAATTTCCTGGCAAACCGAGATTTTGTGGATTGCGATAGTAGTTGATTATTCCTTGTCCGATACTATTCACCAGTTCAAATACTGGCGTTGTACTAGCATCGTCCATGACGATGATTTCCATCTGCTCTTCTCCTTGCCATTGGGTCAATACACTAACAAGGCATTCGAGTAGATAATCTATGCGGTTGTATACAGTTACCACCACACTCCAGAAAGAACGCTTACCTGTATTTGCTACGGTTGGAATGGTTGGAAAGCTGTATTCCCCTACAATTACTTCTCTTTGGGGAATTGAGGGCGTGACTGGTACTTGTTGAGGAATTTCAACATCCTCACTAGATACTAATGCTTTGGCATAGTGAGGATTAATTAGCTTTAATCCTTGTCGATAGGCAGAAACAGCTTTCTGATATTGGTTGAGTTGTTGATAAATTTTGCCTAAATTGAGGTATATTTCTCCATCGTTGGGATTAAGTTCTAAGAGTTTTTGGTAGGATGCGATCGCCTCTTCTAATTCTCCTTGTTCTTGCAGCGCCAAAGCCAAGTTATAATGAGCTTCTAGGAAATTTGGTTGTAGTGCGATCGCTTGCTTGTAACAAGTAACAGCATTTTTCAGATCGAGAGCTTTTTTCCGAGCAACACCCAATTGATTATTTAATTGTGCATAGTATATTTTTTGATTGCTCGAGAGCTTACCTTGAGCGTGTAACGCATTACCCAAATTAGTCTCTGCTTCGATAAAGTCTGGCTTTAACTCTAGAGCTTTTTGATAATAGTTAATTGCTTCTTCAAATAATCCTTGTTGTTGCAGAGTATAGCCCAAGTTGTTGTAAATTGGTAATGAATTAGGTAATAAAACTAAAGCTTGCCGATAAGCTTTCTCTGCTTCGGAAAACTGTTCTTGAAATAAATGCAAATTACCTAAACTGAACCAAGTTTTTACAGAATTTGGTTGAACTTGTGAAGCCGCACTTAGCCACTGTTCAGCAGTTTGGAGTTGCCCCATCTGTTGCGCTAACATCCCTAAACCATATAAAGCTTCATGGTTATCGGGTTGTTTTTCCAGAACTTGACTATACAGCAGTTCTGCCTCCAATAAACTATTGTCTCGTTGCTGTTGAACTGCTAGTTCAAGGATTTCAGCTACTTCTATTTGAATTAGCGATTCAGCTTCATCCTTGTCACCTGACTGATGCTTTTGTATCGCAATTTGAATAAGAGATTTAACTCTAGATGCTGAAATATTTGTAGCATTCATAACTCTGTAGTATCTATAACTATATTTGAATTTGATATTATATTGTTATAGATTACTATAATTTCAGAACATAAGTGATAACTATTAATAAAATATTTTCCCTATTTTTGCCTGTTAATCAAGCAAAGCTATTTAATTAAAATAAGGGAGAGATTTTGTCAACAGTATGGACGAGAAATAAGCCTGAAGCTAGCGATCGAACATTACCAAGTCAAGTAATTTCAGTGCGTACACCATAGGGTTTGCTGTTGGCAAAACCTCTCCCAGAAAAGGTATCGACATTTTCTTGTACAATCGGATTTTTTTACTCACCCGATTGTTTTGACTGAGACGTTTGTAAATCAGAGTCTGTTAGGAAATGAAACGGGCAATTAGCCTTAAGCAAATTATATTACCGAGCTGATATCGCTTGCACTTACCTTTGAAAATAGTATGCTTTGTTGAGGATTATTACCGAGAGACAAAGTGTTACCGATAGACAAAGTATTACCAAGAGACAAAGAATTTAAGGTGAGAAGAGCGCCATCGCTGGTATCTGTGATGTTACCTCGACTTCCCCAGCCATCTAATACAAGCTTGTCAACACCAACCTGAAAATCTTGAATGACATCAAAATCTTTTTTCAACAATGAATCGCTACGTTTGAAAGTAAATGTGTCATTACCTTCGCCACCAATTAAGACATCATTACCACTACCACCATAGAGTGTATCATTGCCTTTACCGCCATAGAGTGTATCATTGCCATCGCCACCATCTAGCGAATCATTACCTTGGCCGGCGTCGAGGTTATCATTACCTCTTTTTCCAGATAGCTTATCATCCCCCAAGCTAGCATAAAGTTTGTCTGCCCCGTTGGTTCCCGTCAGATTATCCTTCCGAATCGTGCCGTAGATAACATCTCTACCCAGGTTGCCGATTAAAGTGTCTCCTGCCAATTCAACAGAAGTAGTATTAATTTTAACTATAGTTAAGTTGGTATTACGATTAAAATTCCGTTCATAAGTACCAACAGCACTACCATTGAGGAAATCAGTACCATTGTCGCCATCAATATCATCATCTTTGTCACGAGTCTCGATTGTGACATTGCGACTACGACCAAATGTTAGATCCCCGATTTGATCGGAGGAGACTAATTTACCTTGGATGCCAAAATAATCTAAAACTTTGGCCCGATTAGGATTTGTGGTATCTAATACCAAAAAAGTTGTTGTCGACTGGCCCTTGTTATATTCAACGTCAGGATTTTCAATTTCTTTAGCTGCCAATTTTAAATTTGCTGAAAAATCAAAAGAGAAGCTTTCATTACGACCAACCGCAAAACTAGCAAGTACCTTTGCTTCGCTGTTGGAAGTACCTTCAAATTGACCACTTAATCCCACTACAGCAGCCTTAGTGAAGAGTGATGAAAAAGTTGGATCAAAACTTGCTTGAGCCTCAGCAATTGCAGCAGTTATACCACCTTTAACTAAGGTATCTGCCTGAGTAGTAGTTAAAATGCTTGCAGCACTTTCACTATAGTTAGAAAAAGTAGCATCCCCTTCAGCGGTAACAAAATTAGGACTAGGATCGGGCTTGGGATCGGGTCTATTGTTGAGATTAGTTCTACCATTGAAAGAAAGTAACTTTGGAACTGTCAGTGTTAGACTTATTCTTGATGCCATAAAAAACTGTGTTTATTTTGTGAGTTAACAAATTGGCGCGTAAATATTTGGGAAGTAATTCTCTCCTAATTTACGAGCTAAATCTCTTGATATCCCTAATAAACCTGTTAGCTTTTATCCAGGATTTGCTTCGCTTTTAACAGTACTTTGAAATAGGTTAGTTGACTATTCCAAGCGGAACGTGGAAGTAGTGGTATTTTCTCTAATTCTTGAGATGGTGATGACTCAAGGTCAGTTTTTTCCGCTGAAATTGTGTTAATTTCGGAATTTTCTGCCATAATTTATTATCTCACGAGAGAGTAATAACGATCGGGTTCTTTTTGCCAACTTTCCGACCACTGAATGCTGTCAGCAGTAAAGTGTAATCGGTCGTTTGCTGGCAATAAAGTATCTGTAGGCTCGACAATTAGCTCAAATTCGCCATTATCAAATGGCAATCCTTGCGCCTTTACTTTGGGAACTACACGCTCTCTCATACCTTGTTTGGCATGAACAAGAGCGCGATGATGACAGTAAGGATTATTACCTCTTTTATTAAAGAAAACATGGGCTGTCCAACTGCAACCCCCACGACAAAGTTCAGCATATTCGCAGGTTTTACAGAAACCCCATAGGTGTTTTGTACCTTCAGGTGTTCCTGCTCCTAGATTGAAGCGTAGTTCTTCTGCACCTTCGATAATATCATGCAAGGTATGTTCTCGAATATTACCACCTGTATAGGCAGTAGTCGGCAGTGAGGGACAACCTTTAATCGCTCCGTCAGCTTCAATTCCCAAAGTGGAAAGTCCTGCACCGCAACCTTGCCAAAATGAGAAGTCATCCTCCTTTCCCCGTCCCCGCAACAGTCGTTCATCAGGGCCGTAGTAACCAATATTATTTCCCGCTTGAAGTTGCACGCCTTCTTGGTAAGCACGACGCGCCACACAGGCAAGCATGGGGTAGATATCTAGCAGTTCATGGGGTTGGAGGAGGATATCTGCGTTATCGGCTGCATTTCCCATTGGTACAGTTAGCTGAACTTGCCAAGCACGCGCACCTGCATCACGAATGCACTCATAGATGCACGGAAACTCTGGCGCTGACAGGCGATTAATTTGGGTGTTGCAACCAAAAGAAATACCGACTTCTCGCAGATGACTCATGGTCTTAAATGCATATTTCCAAGAGCCTTTCTTTCCCCGCAGGCGGTCATGAGTTGCTTCCAAGCCATCAATAGAAACAGAGACAGTACGAATTCCCGCTTCCTTCATTTTTTGGGCGGTTTCTAAGGAAATGCCATAACCGCCTGTAGTCATACCACATAACATTCCCGCCTCGTTGATAGCTTTGGCGATTTTCAGCCAGTCTGGACGCAGAAATGCTTCACCACCAATGAGAGTAACTTCTTTAATTCCAACTTCTGCCATCTGCTTGACGAGATCCAAAGCTTCTTCTGGGGAAAGTTCTTTGGCGCGCTCATGTCCTGCACGGGAACCACAGTGACTACATGCTAGATTGCACTTCAAGGTAATTTCCCAAACTGCGTAGCTTTTGCGCTGATATGTCATAGGTTAACTCTCAATCTCAACCCTCGAAATAAACGAACGAATTCTATTTCTTCATCGTTTTATCGGGTTATTGTACTTCTGTTGAACTAAGAACTGCTCCATATAACGGTTGTACAGGTGGAATTTTTCCTTTGGGAAGTGGCCATGGCTTTGGATTTGGTTTAGGAATCCATTTACATTTTTTAACTGGTGGTTTTCCACATTCTTCGTCCACAGGTGGAGGTGAGACTACAGCTCCATACAATGGTTGAGCGACTGTGTTTGTAAGCCCGCCAAAGGCTCCTACTAATTCATCTTCACTGAGGTCGTCAAACTGGCCTAGTTCTTTTAATTCCAATATTTTAATTGAGGCTGTTTCAAATTCTTCTTGAGAAAAATTATAGCCACCTTCTTCCATGACTTTTATCACTTCCTCAATCTTATCACTCATCAATTGAGTGTAAAAAGCTTCGTCTTTAACTAGTCTGATTATGAACTCTTTAACTTTCTCGAAAATTGTTAATGACATAAATTTTACCCCCTTAATTTGAAAGTTGAAGTTTAGATTGATGAAAATTGACGATCGCATCAAATAACCCGTTTAGCGAGAAACTTTTAGTGAGTCCACTTGTGTAACTTTTTGTTGCTGGTTTTGGTAAATCTCTCCTAATTTGATGTTGGCTTCTTGGTGTTGGGGATTGAACTCCAAAGCTTTTTGATAGCAAGCGATCGCTTCTTCTAGCTTTCCTTGTGCTTGCAGTGCCACCCCCAAGTTATAATGGGCATCTACCAAATCAGGCTGTATTGCGATCGCACTTCGATAGTAAGCAATAGCAGTTTCCCAATCAGCTCCTTCTTGGTGGGCAAAGCCCATCTGATAATTCAAGTCAGCATAATAGGCTTGTTTCTCTGGTGAAAGCTTCCCTTGAGCAAACAGCGCATTCGCTAAATTGATTTCTGCTTCTATGCAGTTGGGCTGAAATTCCAGAGCTTTTTGATATGATGCGATCGCATCCTCCCACTTCTCTTGTTGTTGCAAGGTGTAGCCCAAATTGTTGTATATTGTCCCTGCATCTGGTCGCAAAGCAATAGCTTTTCGGTAAGCTGCTTCAGCTTCTGGTAATTGTCCTTGGCCTTGCAGCAAATTGCCTAAACTAAACCAAATTTTCACGGAGTTAGATTGAACTTGCGAAGCTGCACTCAAATGCTTCTCGGCTTCTTGCAACTCACCTTTCTGCTGTACCAGCATCCCCAAATTGTATAATGCTTCTGAATAATCTGGTTGTTTTTCTATTATCTGACGATATAGCTGTTCGGCTGTATCTAGGCGATTAGCTCGATGCTCCTGAAGTGCAAGTTGAAACAGTTCAGCAACTTCTTTAGCGTTAAATTGTCTTGGTTTATTAACCAACTGCAAAATAAAATCTTCCAGCGCTCTGACTGGCTTTAAATCGCCATATAATTTATGTTTATTTTCTGCAACTTGCTGAGAAATATATTGCCGATATTTAGCATCTTTCCCCAGACGGATGGCAATTTGGACGTATTCTGATTTATTTGAGGCGATCATCTCTTCGATACCCATCATCTGTAAAATTGCTAGAGAATGGCGCGATCGCATCAGTTCTCCAGGTAAAGTGACAACCGGAATATTATGAGCAATAGATTCGAGCGTGGAGTTACATCCAGACCAACCAATACTATCTAAGAAGACATCTGCTATAGCTGTTGTTCCAGCAAACTTCCTGTCATTGAGGAAAGACAAAAACAAACAGTGATTTTGATAATCTAATCCTAATTCTGCAAAAGCATGATTTAAGCGCTGGCGAAATTTTTCTGTTATTTCTTCACTTTTGCTTTTAATAAATACAAACTTAGAATTTACTAGCTCTTTAGCAATAGAAGGAAAAACATCATCATGATCGGGCAAATATTTATATAATGACTGACAACACCAGAAGAAAATATCATCCTCTTTTAAACCTATATCTGGTTTCTTAATTTCTTCGGGTGGAATTGCTAAAGGCATATAATGAATAGATAGATTGGGTAATCTAACTAATTTTTCTGTGTAATGTTCTTGAGCATTTTCGGGTTCCATTAAGTCACTGCTCAAGTAATAGTCAATTGTCGGGAGTCCACTAGTCTCAGGGTGTCCCCAAGATGTCATTTGAGTTGGCGCTAATCTCAAACAACCCAGTTTGAGTGCCATTGGGTCCATCCCAAATTCTGGGAAAATCAGGATATGTAACCGATCTTTTGTAATTACCTCACACCATTGTTCAGTTGAGCGAACACCTTGAACAAATTTATCAAAAGTCTTGGTGGCACTCATTGTTGAGTAATCTTTTTTGTCTCCAGTATAATAACCAAATAATTCAAACTCACTTCGATCTATATTTTCTACCCAACCTTTAATCGGGATTTTCCAATTAGAATGACTAGATAAAAACCCAGAAACGATCCCAATCCGAACCTTTTGATTTTTATCTAAATTTGGCAGAGCAAGCGGCTGGCAATCTTGGGGATAGCGACTCGACATAATTTGGAAAATCATTTCTCCATAAGTTCGCTGTAAATCTCGGTCATTGAAACCTTGATATGTCAAGTAAAAAGGTTGAAATGCTCCCACAGCTTCCGATGCTTTTGCCCGTTCTTCCCAATTAGTTAATTCATAATGTTTAGCTAAATTTTGCAAATACTGTTGATACTGATTTCGTCTGAATGCAATTTCATCAACATTAGAATAGATAACTGGTAGTTGGCTCATACAAGCACCAAATTTAGCCATATTATAGTTTGGATTCACTTTTACGGCTTGCTCAAACGCTTGGACTGCTGCTTCTATTTGGTTATCATCTCTTAATGCTGTTCCCAAGTTGGAATATATATAATCAACATCAGGTCGAAATTTAATCGCTTTTTGATAGGATTCTATGGCAGCATCAAATTTATTTTGCGCCCTGAAAATATTTCCTAAGTTGTTATAGGTGATTGCAAAATCAGGTTGAATACTTAAAGTTTTTTCATAAGCTTCTATTGCTTCTGCAAATTTTCCTTTTTCCTGGAAAAGATACCCTAAGTTGTGATATGCGTAATGATAGTCTGGTTTAATTTTTAGTGCTTGCTGGTAAGAATCGATGGCATCATTGAATCGCCCTTGTTTTTGGAGTACTTCTCCTAAATTAGTATGAGATGATACCAAATCTGGCTGCAATGCAATAGCTTGGCGATAATATAATTCTGCTGTCTTGAAATCGCCTGCCTTTTGCTTACCTAAAGCAAACTGCTCGTTCAACTCTGCATAGTGGGCTTGTTCTTCTGGTGATAGCTTACCTTGAATGTGAAGAATATTTCTGATATTAATTTGTACTTCTATGCTGTCTGGGAGAATTAAGAGTGCTTTTTCATAACAGGCGATCGCTTCTTCTAGCTTACCCTGTTGTTGCAGACTAAACCCCAAACTGTTATGTATTGCCCCTGCTTCTGGCTGTAATTGCAAAGCTGCTTGAAAAAATTGTTCTGCATTCTGATATTGTTCCCGTTGCTGCGCCAGCAGACCTAATCCATAGAATGCCTCTGACTGCTGGGGATCTAAGTCTATAATTTGACGATAAATCTCTTCGGCTTGGGTGAAGCGCTTACTTTGATAATATTGACTTGCGAGTTGGAGAGCATCAGGAATTGTGGTCACGTCGCTTTGCTCCAAATTCAAAATTAACAATCCCCATTAATAAATTTAGGAGCTTATATCCTTTCATTTATGGGCTTTTATGGGCTATAAATACAATCTTTTTTATTTAAAATATCTTTTGTTCCTATATCTGCAAGGAACTCAAGCTTTTGAAACTTATAACTGATATCGATTGATATCATGTCTGCTTGGTTACTTCTTAAATTTAATTAACAGGAATTTTACTCTTCTCTATCTTTCGGGGGTCTACGAAAAGCTTAAAGCTACGGTAAAATTTTTGCTCTTATGACTATTAGCCCAGAGTTTTAATTCAGGGCGGGTAAATAATACAGGTTGCAACTGGGTTAAGGATTAAATGTTCTAAGTTGTAAAACTTTATTGCAGAAACATTTTTTTAAGGCCAAAGGGTGTATTTTTGGTAAAAGCCGAAGGCTCAAATGAGCAAAGAGCCTTCGGCATTTATCAATATACTAAGCTTTCGAGCCTAACTCTACTTGCAGAAGTTAATACATTACTACTTGTTACTACTTAGTTAGAAGTAGAAGCAGCGCTTGATGACGAAGCAGTAGCACTGTTAGGAGTAACGGTGACGTTAGTAAAGGTTACAGCTATATTGTTGAGGCCGCCGCTTGCTGAAGCATCTGCATCAGCTTGTGCAGCGCTGTTGAATTTAGGGGGCTTGGGCGGGATTACGATGACGACGATTTTCTTAGGCTTACCACCACCAATAATTTCTTCAGTGGTATTTTCCAAGTAGTTCAGATCAGAAATAATCATTTGAGTTCTCCTAAATTTTGTAACTGTTGTTGGGAATATTTGGTCTAACCAACTTGTTTTGTTTGGCTATACATCTAATATACTTTATTCCTCAAAAAAGTCAATGCTTTTTTTAGGAATTTTTGATTAAAAAAACTAATATATTTATGTTGAAAAATCATTATATATAGTCCTATTTGAAGTTAGAAAAAACTGCATGGAAAATCTAAGCAGAAATAAAAATAATTACTGCCTAGCAAGAGTTATAGCGATTAAATTTAATTTTGAAATAACGCAAATACAGCACTTTGTAGATATATTCACAAAACACTAAAAAGGAAAAACTATTAAGTTTTAAGTATATAAAATCTGTATCTGCAACATTTTGAAGCCTCAAGAAATCTCCCATAACTTAGGTAGATACTTAGCGACAAAAACATTTGAAAATTATTAAATTATTTAGTCTTGGTGTATAACATATCTATTAATTCCTCTTGTGAACCGTCTGAGTCTATTTGAGTAACTATTTTCATCGTGGTGATTTGTTGCTTTAACCAATCAGAAAAGGATTCTGTAATGATTTTTTGGCGCAACTGTTCATCTAATTGGGGTTGAATGACTTCTTCCACCCAAATTAAATACACTCCCTTGGGAGTCGTTATCGGTTTGAGAGCTTCTAGTGGTGCAGCAGCAAATACGGCGGCTGCAATCTCTGGACGAAAATCTTTACGGTATCGGAGTCCTTTGTATCCATAAGCACGACGAGCTTCTGGTTCTGAGATATATAGACGAGCAATATCTGGAAAACTGATTTCGCCTTCTTCTAGGGCATAAAAAAGTTCTAAAGCCAAGTCTCGATCCTCGAAGACAACTTCGTAGGTAACGGCGGCGATATAATCTAGCTGATGTTCGTAAAAGTGCTTTTCCAGTTGATTGGAAAATAGATGATTCGCTAACTTCCGCGAAAGGATGTTGTTGTAGGCTAATTCTTCAAATTGATCCACAGAGAGGTGGTGTTTTTCTAGCCATGACCAGGTGTCTTTAGCTTTGACAAGCTTCTTGGCGAACCTTAAGTTATCTCCTTCTTGCTGTAGTTCTTCTGGCGTGACTGTAATTCCTGCCGCTTGAGCTGCTTCGGCAATAATACTTTGCGACGCGATCGCTTCTACAACAGCAGGTATCTGACAAGAGAGTTTAAGATTGTGAATGATATCTGAGGTAGAAATGGTCAGATTGTGGGGCATAACACTATATCTCCAATAATTAAGGGGATTGGTATCCCTTCTCTGCGAGACGCTAGGCGAACGGCTTACCTCGCAACGCTTGACACAAGTCGCTCAGGACAAGTAAGCACGCGGCATTAATTATTCCTCCAATCTCCCTTGTCCTATTTCCTGATTTGGGTGCAATATCTTTAGCTACATCTCCAAACCGCCCTTTTTCAGTTTTTTGAACGGATCTAGAACAAAGTCAATTACTCGGCGTTGACGAATGATCACTTCAGCATTTGCTGTCTGACCGGCACCTAATGGAATACGTTTGTTGCCATTTTGGACATACTGCTGGTCTAAGGTGATTTCTAATTCATAGGTTTCGATGTTGCCTTGGGGTGTTTGGCTAACTTTCGAGTCAGGCGAGATCCAAGTAACTTTTCCTGGCACGATGCCATACTCTTGGAAAGGATAGGCATCAAACTTGACTTTTACTGGCATTCCTACCTTCAAGAAACCGCTATCCTGATTAGGCATATTGGCTCTGAGTACGAAGTCTGTTGTTGCGGGTGCAATTTGGGCAATCCTTTGACCGACTTGTACCACCGCTCCTGGTTTAGTTGTGGGTAATTCAAAAATCACTCCATTAATCGGCGATCGCACCATGCGCTGCTGAATTTGTACTCTTATAGATGTAAGCTGGCTTTTAGTCTGAGCGATTTCTGATTGTGTTGCTGTTATTTGTGCCTGTAAATCTTTTAGCTGCTCCTGATTTTTCATTACAGCTAGTTGTCCGGCTTGCGTGGCACTTTTATAACTACTTTGTTCTTCTTGTAGTCGGAGTTTTGCTTGTTTGATATCAGACTCCAACGTTTTGATCGTTACTTGATAATTATTTAGCTCTTGGGCTAAACGCAATTCGGCTTGTTTAATATCTGATTGAGACTTTTTATAAAGTCGTTTGCTTTCTTCCTCTTGTTTTTTTATTTCATCAACTTGGGTTGGAGAAACTGCGCCATCTTGAACGAGTGTGCTAAAGCGTTCAGTTTGCTTAGAATTTATACTCAAAAGTTTTTTAGCCGATTCTTGATCGTCGCGACTGCTGGAAATTTGCTGCTGTGCTTGTTTAACTGATGATTCTTTTTCTAACTTTTGGAGGTTATAGCTACTCAGTTTGGCATCCAGGTTTTGCTGCACCTGGTTAACTTGAGCCATTTTTTCTAATTCTTGGGATTTATTTTGTTGTTCTAAAAGACTCGTTGACATTAGGAGTTGATTTTTCAGCATTTCCAGTTGGGATTGCCGATTTTGTAGCCCTTGCAATTTGCTCTGGACTTGTTGGAGGTCAGTTTGCAGCAACTCAGAATCCAGTTCTAGTAAAACCTGGCCGGCTCTAACTGTATCTCCTTCTTTGACCGTAACTGCTTTGACACTTCCAGCAGCTTGAGCGTCTAATTTTTGAGTTGCGCCTTTAGGTTCTATACGCCCTCTGGCGCTACCAGTTTCATCGACTTTTGAAAGAGTTGCCCAAGGCAAGAATAGACCAGCAAAGCCGATGAGCGTATATAACAAACCACGAGTCCAAATTCGAGGTAAGGCATCGAGTAGTTTTTCTGTACCGTAGTACAAATCTTGACTTTCATTTTCTACCTCTGTTTGCTCGTCAAATACCGATTCTTCTTGCTGTTTGTAACCTTGATATTCATCTTGCTCATCTGGGGAAAGTGGGGACGATCTGTTGGGATGTGGCATGGTTTTATTTCCAATAACAGTAGATGGGGAATGAGGGAGAAATCAATTCAAAATTCAAAATTCAAAATTGTTCGTGTAGAGTCTGGTAAAGAAAAAAAAGACTGCCCAATGCCTCATCAACTAACTTGAGACATCTGTTGTTGATTCAGGTAGTAATAATGACCTTTTTTAGCGATTAATTCGTCGTGGGTACCGCTTTCTACCAAAATACCTTGATCTAAAACCAGGATTAAGTCCGCGTTGCGGACTGTAGAGAGGCGGTGGGCAATAATTACACTTGTGCGTCCTTTAAGAATTGTTTTGAGGTTGTTTTGAATAATTCGTTCTGATTCTGAGTCTAGGTGACTAGTGGCTTCATCAAACAGTAATAACCGGGGATTTCCGAGCAAAGCACGAGCAATAGCTAGGCGTTGTCGCTGTCCACCAGAAAGCATTCCGCCGCTTTCACCAATTTCGGATTCGTAACCCATTGGTAATTTTTGAATAAATTCATCAGCTCCAGCATATTTTGCTGCTTGGCTAATTTCTTCTGAAGAAGCATTTGGATTAGCGATCGCAATGTTTTCGCGAACAGTCCCACCAAACAGAAAAGTATCTTGGTCTACAACGCCGATTTGGGAACGGAGCGATCGCATAGATACACTGGTGATATCGTGACCATCAATGAGTATTTTGCCATCTGTCGGTGGGTATAAACCTAAAATTAATTTACTGAGAGTTGTTTTTCCAGAACCACTGCGCCCTACGACTGCAACCATCTGTTCTGGCTGAATTTCAAAGTTGAGATTTTCTAATACGTTAGTGTCGCTTTCTGAGTGATAACGAAAAGTAACATTCTGAAAACAAATGTTACCGCGAAGTTTACCCAACGATTTGCGGGGTTTAATTGCTAAGTCTTCTTCTGGTTCCGCCTCCAATACATCATTAATCCGTTCGGTAGAAATCACGATTTCCTGTAATTCATTCCACAGCAAAGCTAGCCGTTGGAAAGGACTCAAGACGTTACCCACCAACATATTGAAAGCAACTAATTGTCCAATAGTTAGTTCGTTATTAATTACCTGGGTTGCTCCATACCACAGCAATGAAGTATTGACAAAGGTGTGGATGACGCCACTGATAATCTGCAAGCGATTGTCAATTATTTGAGCATTAAAGTCTTTTTTGATTAAATCATTCAGCAGTTCCTCCCAACGCCAACGCACTGTCTGTTCAATTGCTAATGAACGGACGGTACGAATTCCGCTCAGGGATTCTATGAGATAGCTTTGTTCTTTGGTAGCTGCATTAAAAATATCTCTGGAGATGCGGCGCAAAATACTTGTGCTGGCCAGCGCCAAGATAAAAAATGGCGGTACAGTACACAGCACGAATAATGCCATCCGCCAGCTATAGGAGAACATCAAAGCCAGATAAACCACTAATGTCAGCATATCCAAGACAATGGAAAGTGTCTGACCAGTAAGGAAGTGCTGAATTTTCTGGTTTTCTTGGATGCGCGAGATTATATCCCCAACGAAACGCGACTCGAAATAAGCAAGGGGCAAACGGAAGGTATGTTTGATGAAGCCTACGAGTAAGGCGATACTAATGCGGTTAGCAGTGTGAAATAACAGATATTGCCGTACACCGTTGACAGCAACACCAAACAACCCAAAAACAATCATTCCCAAACCAATGGCGTTTAAGGTTGGAACACTGCGTTGCACAAGTACTCTGTCTAGCAACAACTGGGTAAATACTGGCGTTACTAACCCAAATAATTGAATGACTATCGAAGCTATGAAGATTTCTAATAGTGTTCGATAGTGAGGTTTGACTAGCTCAAAAAACTTCCAGAAGCTTCTACTTTCGTCTTTAGCACTTTTTAGTAGAGCTGTTGGTTGTAGTAACAATGCATAACCAGTCCAACCTGCTTGAAATTCAGCTTTTGTCAAACTGCGTTGACCAAGAGCCGGGTCACATACAATCACCCGCTTAGGAGTGATTTCATAGACAACAATAAAGTGTTTACCTTCCCAGTGAGCAATTGCAGGTAAAGGCTGTTCTGCTAATTTATCAAGAGTAGCTTTTACTGGACGGGTGGCAAAACCCAGGTATTCTGCTGTTGCTGCCATCGCTTTTAGGGATGCACCGTTGCGAGTGACATTGGTCATATCCCGTAGGCGATTGATACTAAAATGTTTGCCCCAATAGTTACCAATCATCACCAAGCAAGCAGAGCCACAATCAGCTGCACTTTGTTGGGCATAGAAGGGATAGCTTTTGGTAATCCGCTTCCACCAATGCCCCATTTGTACTTTCGGACTGGGAAAGTAAAAACGTGATTTTTTTGTTGGCTGTTGTTGTGACGGCTTCTCTCTTTGGGGAAAAGGAATAATTTTAGATTTTGGAGATTGGGAAGTTTTTTCTCTAGTACCTAATCCCCTGCGACGCACTGAGCCGGTCGTTGTGTCCTCAATCTCCAATTCCGTTTCGCTGACACTCATGCCAAAAGCCCACTCCCCCAACTCCGGGAAGTATTCTAGTGCTGTTTGCATTTGGTCGTTTTTCAGAATGTAAGCAATCGTTGGTTGCGTTGTTTGCCAATCTCCTTGTTTTGGTTGAGCAAAGATTGTACCTGGTGTCAAAAAATCGCCTTCAGAATGCCGCAGTTGACCTTTGTACAATAGCCATAACTGTGAATCTTGGGATATTTGTGGACTTACAGAGCCAGTTTCTAACTGGTGTCGCTCAAACAAAGATAAGGCTTTGAGCATTCCTGAAACTTGTGATGTATGGCGGGGGAATTGTGATACTTGGCGACATAACAACAACAAATCCCAAAGTTCTGCACGGGCAAATAGGCGATCGCGAATGTTAGGATACTTGTCTATCAACCTTTGCAATGCTTCTTGCCTGAAATAGCCAAGTTTCAAGCTTGTCGAAGCTCTAACTACATAAGGACTAAAGTTAGCTTCGGGAAACAAGGTCAATTCACCAAAAACAGACCACGCACCAAAGGTAGTAATTAAATTCTCAGAGCTATCTAATAGTCGGACTTTACCTGTAAGAATAATATATATACCAGGATTCGTCTGTGCAGATTCCCAGAATTGCTTTGCTGATGGTGGCTCCACAATCTCCATTTCTGCCAAGAAGTCCTCTAATTCTTTTTCTGAGAGTTTTGTCTCTAAGGTGTACAAAATTCTTTCACCCAGATGTTGCTTAGAAAGCACTGATGGCATTTTTTCATCTCCACAAAAAAAATTTACTTATCAGTCGAATCCAATTCAAAACTTCATTAAAAATATTATTTAATCCCGTATTTTCACCGAGGAAACTCTCAGCTTGATTAAAGTAGAGTTGAGAAAGAAACAGTATGCTAGTAAAGCATCTATCTTTTACATACAAGGTATTTTTATTGAGTGGGCAATCTACAAGTTGTTGCAGCGAGTTATTGATGTGGCAATAACTAGTGTAAATGCTAGAATATCGAGCTAGAGCTTTGTTTAACGACATTTAGCTTCAAAAGCAACTAACTGCATTGACAGCCTCCGCACAAATATGGATTGCTCATTTTTGCAATCAGCAGTGGTTGTAAGCGAGCCTTAAGAGGAATTATTTTCGCAATCTAATTTGCTGTATGCAGTAAGAGCTATGCAAAGTATTTCATTCCTCAATCACAAACTGAAGTTTTTTCTAGTTCCGGACAATGTTATGGCTGAAAGTTATTTCATGCTCTTGAACAACACCTGACTCGGAAGAATTTTTAAAAGAATGTTTTCAAACATTCCTAACTTTTTAACAGCCTTGTCTTGACTTAAATGGTGTGACATAATTGTAGTTAGAAATTGCATTAAGTCGTAAATTATGTGAAAACGTAATTCATTAGCAGTTGTGTGAACAAAGCCTGACAGCAAAAAAAACACAACTACAAATCTGACTAACGTTGTAGTGTTAATCAGAAATTTACACAATGTGCAATTAGCTCCCAGCATATTCCCTAGTACTTTGGCGAGTCTAGGGGATAGTCTCCGGGATAGCTTCATCCCGCTCGTGCAACCTAGAACAAAAGAAGATTTTGAGTAGGCTACAAGAAACAGAAGACGATAAAAACTATAAAGCTATAAAAGCACATCGTAATTTTGTTTAAGTAGTATTTTACCAATTTAGCTAAATTACACTTAAACAAATATTGCTTGAGTTTGCTTGGAGATTCCAGAATGGATCTTTTTCCAGCACTGCTTAGTATCTTTTAGGGAGCATCTAGCAAGTTATTTAACGTTTGTATTATACCTCCTATAGTGTAACAAATGCAAGTGACCAAAAGAGACTTGCGAACATCATCATATTTACATACAAACATGATATTCACATAATTAGCTTACACTCTTTCTGTTCTTAAATTTAGATATTTTAGTAGTTTCTTAATGTAAATTTTCTGACAAGTCACCTAATAGATGATATTTAACAAAAAAAATATATTTCACAACTATTTATACATTAAATCTTTAAATAGCGAGGTGGCAGAACATGATGCTAGTCATAACGGCGACTATTGTTTGCTTAAACGTAATATTTAAGTTGTTTAAATTAGCTGTGAGGTAAAACACATTAATGTTGTGATCGGGCACACACACTAGTTAACTAAGCCAATCTTAGCATTTTTTCCTTCAAGGGTATAGCAGCAATACATATTACAGCTTGATAGAAGTTGAGAAATAACCGTCATGTTTAAATGAGCCTATAGTTCAAAAAATGACAATAAGTAGCAAATTCGTCTTTTAAAACCAAAGATTGCGAGCCGATCGAGTGAAGTAATAATAAATGGATAAATTCAATGGTGGTTTATGAGCCAGTGCCCTGACAAAGTGTAACACCATCGATTTGGTAAAATATAGAAAATCATCCATAGCGGTTCTTAATCAGATAAGGTACATCCTCAAAGTTAAAAATATATCCAGTCCAGTTATACCTCAGTTGCAGAGGAACCGCTATAAAAGTAGCCAATATCACTTTGGTTGCGATCGCCAATGCTGTTGCTGTATATTTATCCATTGGAAAATCTACTTAATGAGAAAATTATCCCTGTGCGAGCTAGGGATCTTTATATTACTCTCAACAGAGAATATTTAAATGCTTGGTTCCAAACGCAAAGATTTAATTTAAACGATGATTAGCTTAAAAGACCATAGGACTTACGCACAAGTTACGAAATAACCAACCGCAGAGGCACAGAGAACGCAAAAAAATTAGAGTTTGAGAGATATTTTGCGTAAATCCTAAATCGGTAGGGAATTTAGTTCCTAAATTGTGGCGCGATCGCTGAATTTTCCGCTTGGCTTGCTCTATGAAAGGAGTTTGTGTCATACTTAGAAAAACCATTAATTACTAAATATCGGTCGATTTTAAGTAGTATTTTTAGGGCATTAGGGAGTATTAGAAGTAATACAGTTAGGGCAATGAGGATTGGAAGTAAGGGGAGACTGGCGTCGTGCGAAAAGTTGATATTCCTACAAACTTGAGATGCTTCCATATTGAAAAACATCTCTGATTTAGTAGTACAGTGAATTACGAAGGAGTACTTATGTCACAGTTGGAGCAAGCAGTGCCAAACACCTTTGTAGCCCAAGGTCTAGAAACTCTCCCCAATATTTTCGACCAAGTTGAGGCTTTGGCCAAAGATTTCGCCACCCGCGCAGGGGCACACGATAGAGATGCTTCCTTTCCCTTCGAGAATTTTACAGCTTTGCATAAGGCAGGATTACTCAACCTCACCATTCCGCGTGAATTTGGTGGTCAGGATTTGGGTTTGGCAACTATCTGTCGGGTGATTGAAGGGATAGCACGTGGCGATGCTTCGACCGCATTAGTACTAACAATGCACTATCTTCAACACGCTCATGCAGCCCATAGCCGTCGCTGGCATCCAGAAGTATATAAATGGCTGTGTCGTGAATCAATTGAAGGCATTGCCCTGCTAAATGCTGCCCGTGTTGAACCAGAGCTAGGAACGCCAGCCAGAGGCGGATTGCCAGCGACAATTGCCGAACGAACAACAGAGGGCTGGCGTTTAACAGGACATAAGCAATACACCACAGGCAGTCCTATCCTCAGCTATTTTGTTGTTTGGGCACGGACAACTGAAGATGAACCACAAGTTGGGAATTTTCTGGTTCCGCGCGATCTGCCAGGTTTGCGAATTGTCGAAACCTGGGATCATTTGGGGATGAGAGCTACAGGCAGCCACGACCTGATTTTAGAGAATGTATTAATTCCCTCAGAGTATGCTCTAAATATCAACCCCATATCTGCTGCACCATCTTTCGATCCACTGATTTCCACTTGGGGCAGTTTGACAGTGAGTGCCTTATATCTCGGTGTTGCTAGTAGTGCGCGAGACTGGCTTGTTAAATATCTTTGGGAGCGATCGCCTTCTAATCTCCAAGAGCCACTGGCAACTCTGCCACGCTTCCAAACTGCCGTGGGTGAGATAGAAGCACTGCTGTTTGCTAATAATAGATTGATTTATAGTTTGGCTCATGATATTGACAAGGGTAAGTATGAGCCTAACGTAGGATTACAGGCACAGGCTGTTAAATACCTTACTACAACTAACTCGATTCGTGCTGTAGAAATTGCCTTGGAACTAACTGGCAATCCTGGTTTATTAAAAAGAAATCCTTTAGAGCGTCACTACCGTGACGTTTTGTGCAGCCGTATACATACGCCGCAAAATGATGTTATTTGCCAATCTTTAGGAAAGTCGGTGCTGAAAGTTTAGTGATTGGGCATGGGGCATGGGGAATGGGGGAAGACTTGTTGCAAGTTCTCATTAGAGTCACCTTGTCTCTCATCTTCCCAATGCCCAATGCCCAATGCCCAATATTTAGTATCCAGCTTGCTTGTCTACAACATTCCGCAAGGGCTGACCGTTTTGGTAGCGTTGAAGATTATCGATAAATAGTTGTGCTATGCGCTCTCTCAGGCGTGGCGACAAGGCTGAACAATGGGGAGTGATAAAGGCGTTCGGTAACGACCATAAGGGACTTTTTGGCGGCAGAGGTTCGGTTGCAACAGTGTCTAATCCAGCACCCGCAATCCAGCCTTCACGTAGTGCGGTCAGCAATGCGGCTTCATCTACGATCGCACCACGAGCAATGTTAATTAGGTAAGCAGACTGACGCATAGAGCGCAACGCAGCTTCATTGATCGAGCCTTTAGTTTCTGGGGTTAATGGTGTGGCAATCACTACATAATCTGCGGCTGGGAGGAGCGTTCGCCACTCATCAGCGCCTACAACTTTGTCAAAATTCGGTAAGGGTTCGGGATGGCGGCGACTACCCCAAACTGTGACTCCAAAGGCTTTAGCACGAGATGCGATCGCTTGACCGATATTTCCTGTGCCGAGAATTAATAAAGTTGCGTCTGCCAACTCTTCAAGAAACACTCCTCTTACCCAAGTGTGCTCATTCTGCAAAGTTTGCAATTTCCGCAGATTCTTGGCGTGATAGAGCATAAATGCCAGTACAAATTCCGAAATTGGAATTGCATGAACCCCTGCACCATTAGTGAGGATGATGTCCTTTTGCAAAAAAGTTGGCGTGAGGATGTGATTTACGCCAGCACTCGGTGACTGTTGCCAACGCAGCGCGGGTGCTGCTGTCAGTACTTTGTCAAGAGTAGAGGTTTTCAGATAAAATCCATTGACATAAATCTCTGCATCACTGGCATCACCATTGAGATTACCTTCACTATCCACCTCTACTACATCGATATTAGATGGTAGGTGTGGCTCTATATCTGCAATGAGATGATCGGGTAAAATTAGTTTCACCATTTGTTAGTCTTCCATTTCATTTTGAATTTTCAAACGGACTGGGTATTAGGGCAGAAAGACAGAAGATTAAAAGTTAAATTCTTTACCAATTCCCAATGCCCAATGCCCAATACCCAATGTTTAGTATCCTGCTTCTTTATCTACTACATTTCGTAATGGCTGACCAGCTTGGTAACGCTTTAGATTGTCGATAAATAGAGCTATTGAACGCTGTTTACTCTTGGGTGAATGACCGGAAGTATGAGGGGTAATAAAGATGTTAGGGAGTGACCACAAAGGACTTTCTGGTGGTAACGGTTCTGAGTTAACTGTGTCTAATGCTGCACCTGCAATCCAACCTTCTGTGAGCGCTTTTATTAATGCCGATTCATCGATTACGCCGCCGCGAGCAATATTAATAAGGTAGGCATGATTTGGGAGCAATCGCAATACAGATTCATCAATAAATTCTTTGGTTTCGGGAGTTAGAGGTGTTGCAATAACTATATAATCTACCTCTGGCAGGAGCGATCGCCATTCATCAGCACCTACTACTTTATCAAAATTTGCTAGTTCATGAGGATGACGGCGACTGCCAATAATTCTTAAGCCGAAGGGTTTAGCACGGGCAGCGATTTCTTGACCAATACCACCAGCGCCAATAATTAGCAAGGTTGCATCTGTTAATTCTTGGATAGCAAAGCCTCTTTTCCAGTGACGTTCTGCTTGTAAAGCATATAATTCTTGTAGATGCTTGGCATGAGCCAGTATATAAGTGATTACAAATTCTGCGATTGGAATTCCATGTACTCCAGCCCCATTAGTGAGGAGAATATCTCTTTGCAAATAAGTTGGTGTCAGGATGTGATTCACCCCTGCATTTGGTGCGTGATGCCAACGCAATGCCGGTGCTGATTCTAGTATTTTATGCAGTGTCGGACTTCTCGATAAAAACCAACTAAAATAAACTTCAGCATCGCTAGCATCCCCATCTAGATTTCCTTCAACATCTACTCGTACAATCTGTGTATTGGGTGGTAGATGTGGCTCAATGTCAGCAACCAAATCGAGTGGCAAAATGAGCTTCATTGTAGATTACCTCTTCTTTATTTACAAGGCTATATCTGTAAATTGCTTATGCTTGACAAAAAACTAAGTGCCATTTTTCATTGGCACACATTATGATGATATTTAGTAATATTTCAAAATTTATTCTTTAATCTGTAAATACATAAACTCTAAATCAAAATATTGGCTATTAAATTTATACGCCATTTTCTGTGTACCATATATTTGAAAGTCCAATAATAAATAAAGTTGTTTTGCTAAAAAATTGCCTTTAACAATATCAAGTAATAAAATTTCTACTTCGTTAATAGCTTTCGCTCTTTCAATTAATTTATTCAATAAAAGTTTACCTATACCTTTTTCCCGATATTCTTGTTTAACATACATGCTACTAATATATGCTTTATGCCGGAGTTTTATTCTGGATTCTTGGTTAAATGCGACTATTCCAATTAAATGTTTATCCTCAAAACATCCCAAAATAAAATTGTTGTTATCTACTGGAATTCTATCCCGAAATTGTTCTATAGTTTTAAGTACTTCTTCTTGATATGTTGTGCCAAATGAATCTGGATTTTTCTCTAAAGCTTCTAATCTGATCTGTCTATAATCTTCTGTATCAGCCTTTGTTAATTTTTTGACAATCATTAAATTAAATATAAGTAATAGATACTTGTGTATTATTTAATTTTCAATAAAGCAATATAGATTATATTTTAGTTTATCTAGCTCGTAAATATAGAAAAAATTACCCAGACCAGCACAGAGGATAGTTGGGAGGTATTTTGAGTGTTCATATAGGACTCATATTTTATTTTTGCAAGGCTAGGTACACCTTTATTCCTTCTTCCCAGTCCCCAGTCCCCAGTCCCTAGTCCCTACAAATAATTTTTTATTGCTATAGGCAAGTTTTAATCTCGAAGTAGCCTATTTACCGCAGCTACCTCAAGTTGAATATTGATTGACTACTAAAAGCTTAAATTTCAACTACTTAGCTGTAATAACTGGTTATTTACTTGAGTATTTTCATTGCTCATTACTCGTTCTAAAACAGCTTCTCTGATATTGATAAACACTTCGCTACTTCGATCTCGCGGGCGTGAAAGTTTCACAGGTAAATCCATAGAAATCTTTCCTTGATCGATCACTATCACTCGGTCTGCCAACGCCACAGCCTCTTCCACATCGTGAGTAACCAAAAACGCAGTAAATCTTCGCTCTTGCCACAAGTTTTCAATCAAATACTGCATTTCTTGGCGAGTTAGAGCATCCAACGCTCCCAAAGGTTCATCTAGCAACAACAAACGGGGCTGACTGGCTAACGCTCTGGCCAATGATACCCGTTGCCGTTGTCCTCCAGACAAAACATAAGGCCACTCATCAGCTCTATCTTTAAGTCCGACTTTATTGAGTACCCACAAAGCTTTTTCACGCCAATTACCTTCTAAGCCTAACCCTACGTTTTGAATAACGCGCTTCCACGGCAGCAAGCGGGGATCTTGAAACATCACTGTTACAGAGCGGCTGAGTCTATGTAGTGGTTCTCCATCAAGTAGTATTCCACCTGAAGTTGCTCTATCTAATCCTGACACAAGACGCAATAAGGTACTTTTACCACAACCACTTCGTCCGACAATAGCGACAAACTCACCTGCTTCAACTTCTAAATTCAGCGAGTTTAAAACAGTTTTCTTGCCAAAAGATTTCGTCAAATCCAAAATACTTAGTTGTGTACCCTGTACATTTGAAACCACTTGCAAAACCTCCTTTCGAGAACAATTGGAATTTAATTATTTGGTGAGATATTGAAGAAAGAAACTACATTTAAAATCAAGATTTTTCAACCTTGATTTTGGTGAATTTAGCATTTATGACTTTTGATAATTGGGATTCCAAGCCAAGAATTTTGTTTCTAATCCTCTGGCAACAGCATCTGCTAATTTACCTAGTAGTGCATAGATTACAATACTCAAAACCACAACATCGGTTTGCATAAACTCACGAGCATTCATTGCCATATAACCAAGACCGGAATCTGCTGCGATCGTTTCTGCGACAATTAGTGTCAGCCACATAATCCCCAAGGAAAAACGAACACCAACGAGAATCGAAGACAAAGCTCCTGGAAAAATTATTTGCCACAGAAGTTGTAGTGTTTTTAATCCATAGACTTTTCCCATTTCAATCAGCCCAGGGTCAACACTACGAATACCATGAAATGTATTGAGATATATCGGAAAAAATACCCCCATAGATACTAGAAATAATCTAGCTTGATCGCCAATACCAAACCAAAGAATCACTAGCGGAATTAATGCCAAATTAGGGATAGTACGGAGCATTTGTAAGGAACTATCCAATAACTTTTCTGCGGTACGGGAAAAGCCATTGAGCAATCCTAAACCGAACCCAATACTGCCACCAACTATAAAACCAGATATCGCCCGCCCAGCACTAATTCCTATATGTTGGAACAGTTCTCCAGTTGAGCCAAGTTTAATTGCTGTAGCGATTACACCACTAGGGGCTGGTAAAATCCTGGTTGAAAGTAGACCAGTTCTAGAAGCAAGTTCCCAAAGAATTAATATGGTAACAGGCACAATCCAAGGAACTATTTTCTCGATTTGCGGGTTGTCTAATACCTCGCTCAGGGATATCTTGTTTTTGCTTTTGGTGCTTTTAAAGGTAATAGTCATGGAATTTGGGATTTTAGATTGTTCCAAAGGATGAATCTAGAAGCATCACCAACGTAATTTGTAATTTGCTCTTTAATTACGAATTACGTTAGGGTAGCGGTAGCGAGTCCACGAGCGTCATTACGAATTACAAATTAGTCATGAAGGACTTGTGAGTTGTTTCGCAAATTTTTCATTGGCGACGGTTTCGCCAACAGAACTCAAGACTGGTGATGTTAAAGGTGTAGGTTCACTTTGCAAAGGTAGGCGAGGAAATAATAATTCAGCGGTGCGATACGCTTCTTCTAAATGGGGATATCCAGAGAAAACGAATGTTTCTATCCCCAAATTGCGATATTCCAGCATCCTAGCGGCAACGGTGTCAGGATCTCCGACTAAGGCCGTACCAGCACCACCCCGCACCAATCCAATTCCTGTCCAGAGGTTGGGGCTAATCTCTAAGGTTTTTCGACTACCACTATGTAGTTGACTCATGCGCCGCTGTCCTTCAGAATCAGATTGAGCTAAGTCTTTCTGAGCTTTAGCGATCGCATCTTCATCCACATACTTAATTAGCTCATTGGCTGCATCCCAAGCAGCTGACTCGGTTTCTCGCACAATTACATGCAAGCGAATCCCAAAACGAACTGTTCTACCTTGTTCAGCCGCCAATTTCTTAACTTCGGCAATCTTTTGGGCCACTTGTTGTGGAGGTTCGCCCCAAGTCAGGTAAACATCTATATGTTTAGCAGCAACCCGCTTGGCGGCAGCAGATGAACCACCAAACCACAAAGGTGGATAGGGTTTTTGAACTGGTGGGAATAGGAGTTTACCGCCTTTAATATCGAGGTAGTTTCCTTTAAAATCAACTGTTTCCCCACTGACGATACCCCGCCAAACTCTGAGAAATTCATCGGTTAAATCATAGCGATCGTCGTGATTAAGATGCAAGCCATCCCCAGCCAGCTGCACCGGATCTCCACCTGTCACTACATTAATCAACAATCTTCCTTTAGAAATTCGGTCAAATGTTGCTGCCATCCGTGCAGCAGCACCTGGGGAAGTAATTCCTGGACGAATTGCCACGAGAAACTTCATCTGCTTGGTGACAGATATAAAAGCGGCGGCGGTTATCCAAGCGTCCTCACAAGAACTCCCTGTAGGTAACAATGCGCCTGTGTAGCCTAAACTATCCACAGCTTGGGCAATTTGCTGTAAATAATCAGGTGTGGCAACACGAGAGCCAATATCTGTGCCTAAATAGCGTCCGTCATGAGATCCAGTAGGAATAAACCAGAGAATTTGCATTTGTGTCAGACAGGGTATAAGTATATATCCTACGGTAGGTCGATCGAATTACCGTAGTTTACATTCAGCATTTTACAGGAAATTATTTAAAACGCCAGTATAGATTAACGATTCATAAACAATAACTGCCCACAAGATTGAGTTTTTACGCACAATGCCAATCATCATGACACTTTTTTTGCAACAATAGCTGTTGTGAAGAATACAAGTTTTGTGTCAATTACTCACCTTTTTGCGACTTTGAAGTGTTCATTTCTGGTTTGATCGCCAGAAACCTTGCTAATTTGCACTTTCTAAGGATGAAAAAGTACTAGGTCTTGCATTGTACCAAGCTCTATGCAAAGATAATGCTACGAATGTACGGTAAGTCGATAGAAGTATCGTACTTCAGTAACGCTTGATGCTGTCAAAATATAGCTGATTAGAAAATAGTGTTTTCAATTAATGTTAATTGGCAAATAATCGAATCGAAATCAAGCTTGAGTCAATGTCAATAGTCATTGATGAACTTTATACAGCATAACCCAAAAAAAGGATTTTAGGATGTATTAGAAGGATCAGTTCATATAGCGTGTGGTTGAGTTTCCCTTAAAAGTAGAGAAGTCCTTGCTAAGGCAGTCATTGTCTGATTCTAGATGTTTTGAGGATTATTTTAAACGTCAGAATTCTTAGTTTGTTGCGAATTTTTTATTGGGCATTTAACTACTTAGTACTGGTTTCAATATTTATCAAAATTTTGCACTTTTTTAGCGGCTAAAGCCCTGGTGAACCTATGTTCTAATCGTTTTCTATAAACATTAGAGCAATGATTTGTCTTGTCTTTTATGTCAAATAAAGGGCGATTTTATTCATCTTTAAGGTTGAGGAGTTAAGGAGTCATGTCGAAATTTCGCTGGAATTATAGATCCATAGTGTTGCTGATTTCTGTGCTAGATATTCTAGCTATACTGGTTTTTCATCCAGCTAAAAGTCAGGCTGAATTACCTAAATCTGATGTATCTACTATTGTAGAAGAGAACAAAGCTCCAGAAGCAATTGTCAATCAAACAGTAGACACTTCAATTGCACCAGTCACTCTTAAAAAAGCTCCAAACGAGCTGCAAGATCGAGTGATACCTGTATCACAATTGTTGCAAGCTACACCGCCAACTAACCAAAAAACCCCAAAGAATGCAGCAGGGCAAGTTACATCCGTCTCGCAACTATCAGATATTAAGCCGACAGATTGGGCATTTCAAGCATTACAGTCTCTAGTTGAGCGCTACGGTGTAATTGCAGGATATACAGATGGTACATTTAAAGGCGATCGCTCCCTAACGCGCTATGAATTTGCCGCTGGGTTGAATGCAGCTTTAGATCGCCTCAATGAACTAATAGCGACTTCAACGACAGATTTAGTCAAACGCGAAGACTTGGATACCATCAAAAAACTACAAGAACAATTTTCTCCAGAACTCGCTCAACTTCGGGGACGCGTAGATAGCTTGGAAGCACGAAATGCGAAGTTAGAATCAACTCAGTTTACGACCACAACCAAACTTATAGGTAGAGTCCAGATTGTTGCTGGCGAACTTCTGGCGGGTAATAATGTCGAGACTAAGAGACCAGCACCTAACAATCTCACACTTCAAGGCTCAACGACTTTACGGTTAAACACCAGTTTTAACGGTAAAGATTCACTAGGTATAACAATAGGAGGTGGAAATATTGAATCACTCGGACAAACAAGAGCTGGATTATTGGGAACTTATGAGGGGAGAACTGCTGATAACTCCAGTATTACTTTTGCACGCAACACTCTTATTCTCAGTGGTGTTCGCTATCGGTTTCTACCTTTTCCAAATACCCAAGTCAACATTTATCCCTTGTCTGACGGAGCTAGTGAGATAGGTCTTTCTGGTCCGGTTAACCCATATTTTGAATCGTCTTCTGCGACTGGTGCTAATGGGATTTCGCGATTTTCACGGCGGTCTTTGGTCTATAACTATGGAGATAGCGGCCCTGGAATTGCCATACTCCAGGGATTAGGCAAACAGGTTCAATTCGGGATAGCGTACAGCGCACCAAACGGTGGTAATCCGACACTTAATAACGGCTTATTTACAGGCAGATATTTAGCTTTAGCACAGTTAATATACTACTCCGGTAATCGGAATTTTCGGGTAGCTGCAACTTACGTTAATACCTATAGCCCACCAAGGACAATAGGTTTTAGTGGGACAAATTTTGGCCCAGCAGTCGGGAGTAACCTGGTAAACAGCACTGTGGATGGAGTAGCAACTCTAGGCAACCTTTATGGCTTACAGGCCTTCTATCAAGTTAATTCCAAGTTGGCAATCAATGGGTGGATAAGTTATGGGGTACACACCTATTTGGGGCGCGGAAATGGTGAAGCTATGGATTGGGCCGTAGGACTGGCATTCCCGGATCTTTTTAGTGAAGGTGCTTTAGGGGGGATTTTAGTTGGTATGGAGCCAAAACTCATCAGTCTTAGTAATAATATAAATCTGGGAAAAGGTCTAGGACAAGCGGACAGAGATACTTCTCTGCACGTTGAGGCATTCTACCAATATAAAATCGGAGATAATATTGAGGTTACGCCAGGTTTGATCTGGATTACTGCACCTGATTCGGATTCCAGCAATCCTGATAGTTTATTTGCTTGGGTTCGTACTGTCTTTAGGTTTTAACCGAATGGCACTCCCCGGACTGAATAAAAACAGGACTTACATTCGTTTAATCAAAAGTCCGGGGATTCTTGAGTCTTAAGGGAGCGAATGTTACTGTCGCAAGACAAAGACATTTCAATTTCGTGTCTTTTCTATCTAGACAAAACCGTTTAGAAAAATTTATTAAACTACGGCAAACTTATCGAATTTAAGTATCTTATGAACTAAAATTCGACCACTACACAAAAGACGTTACAAAGCAAGTTCTTGAGAAAGATAATTCCGTTAATTTTACATAAATTTACGTTTGAAGTTGTTTGGTAAAATGCTTGCTTTTTGCCGAAAACTGTGAAAGACTTTATTAAGTCATAAACTACGGTTTACCGATAAAGATAAAGTATTTAATTAATGTCAAGCTAGTTAGAACCTGTATTAAGCGATCGCAATTTCTAGATTTTTAAATATTTATTTTGCAGCATGGATGGGATGAAGACTTGATGCTTAAGAGTTTATTGATGGAGGGAAATGGTAGATGCTAAAGACGTTAACAAACGATTTTGAACTCAACTTAGAAGCAGATGTACTTGTGATTGGAGGTGGGCCGGCTGGAACTTGGGCGGCATGGAGTGCTGCATCAAGTGGAGCTAAAGTTGTCTTGGTGGACAAAGGATATTGCGGCACAACTGGATGCGCTGCTGCATCTGGAAATGGTGTGTGGTACGTGCCACCCGATCCCGAAGCAAGAGAAACAGCAAAGGCAAGTCGGGAATCGTTAGGTGGGTTTTTATCCGATCGCAACTGGATGGATCGGGTACTGAATCAGACTTATGTAAACGTCAATCAGTTAGCAGAGTGGGGTTATCCCTTCCCTACCGACGATGAAGGTAAACCCTACCGGCGATCGCTGCAAGGGCCGGAGTATATGCGACTGATGCGGCGGCAAATTCAACGCGCTGGGGTTAAGATTTTAGACAACAGCCCCGCCTTAGAATTACTGGTTGATGACGATGGTGCTGTTGCTGGTGCAACAGGTGTAAACCGTCAAACTGGTGAGAAATGGATAGTGCGATCGCAGTCCACAATTATCGCTACAGGTGGCTGTGCATTCTTGAGTAAAGCGTTAGGATGCAACGTCCTGACGGGGGATGGTTATCTGATGGCGGCAGAAGCCGGAGCCGAGATGTCGGGTATGGAATTCTCCAATGCTTATGGCATCTCTCCCGCCTTTTCTTCAGTTACCAAAACCCTGTTTTATAATTGGGCAACTTTCACCTACGAAGACGGTACTGTAATTCCAGGGGCAAGTTCTCATAGACGTTCAGTAATAGCCCAGACATTACTGCAACAGCCAGTTTACGCCATCATAGACAAAGCCGCAGAATCGATGCGGCCATCTATGCGTTTAGCACAGCCCAACTTCTTTTTACCCTTCGATCGTGCAGGTATCGATCCTTTTACCCAACGTTTTCCTGTGACTCTTCGCCTAGAGGGAACTGTGCGCGGTACGGGGGGGATTCGGATTGTAGATGAAAGTTGTGCCAGTTCTGTACGAGGACTCTATGCGGCTGGAGATGCCGCTACACGCGAACTGATTTGTGGCGGATTTACTGGCGGTGGTAGTCATAATGCTGCTTGGGCAATATCTTCTGGCTATTGGTCGGGGAAATCCGCTGCTGAATATAGCCGTAATTTGGGAGAACAGAAAACTCAACGACAAGCTAAGGGAGTTGGAGGGGTAGGATTAGAAAGTGGAAGCGATCGCTCCTTAGCAACTGACGAAATTATTCAAGCAGTCCAAGCTGAAGTATTCCCCTACGAAAAGAACTATTTCCGTACAGAACAAGGCTTAACCGAGTCTTTGAGTAAGCTAAATCATCTTTGGCAAGAACTCCGCAGTAGCCAGGTAACATCAGAGAAAGAGCTTCCCAGAGCGCGAGAAGCTGCGGCAATGGTAGCCACAGCGCGATGGATGTACAGCAGTGCCATTGAACGTAAAGAAACTCGTGGTATGCACAAACATCAAGACTATCCAGAACTTGATGCTAACCAGCAACATCACCTGATTAGTGGCGGATTAGATCGAGTCTGGGTAAAAACTCAGCCTTTACTGAATGCAGAAGATATTTTCCAATCCAAAATCCAAAATCTAAAATCCAAAATAGGAGCAGCAGTGTGATTGAGTTGGTCAGCGAGTCGCGGTGCATAAAATGTAATATCTGCGTGAATATTTGCCCAACCAACGTATTTGACCGCGTACCTGATGCACCGCCAACCATTGCTCGACAGAGTGACTGCCAAACCTGTTATATGTGCGAGTTGTATTGTCCAGTTGATGCTCTTTATGTTGCACCAGAAAGTGATGTAACCACTTCAGTCAACGAGGCAGAATTGGCAGAAGTAGGGCTACTGGGTAGTTATCGTGAAAATGTTGGTTGGGGACATAAACGCACCTCAACAGCAAAAGCCGATGAAACATTCCAAATTTTGAAGCAGATGAAATAGTACGGCAAAGAAAAAGTCATGCTGGCATTAAAGAAGGCTGGAGGCAAGAAGCAGGAAGCAGAACGTAGTCCTAGAAAAGTTAGGAATTTTGAGTCTAGTGACTGTTTTCAAACTCGAAGATCCCCCCTAACCCCCCTTAAAAAGGGGGGAAAAGAAATTCTTAAAGCCCTTCTTTTTAAGGGAGAAAAAGAAATTCTTAAAGTCCCCCTTTTTAAGGAGGGTTGGGGGGATCTTCAAAGACTAGTTTGCTTAACCAGAGGTTTGAAAACACGCCCTAGATACCTTATGTCTAGTACCAGATTATCAACCTCTGTGGCTTGTGTCCTACTGTTAGTTACTACAGGATGTAGCCAAGGCGAAACTAAATCTGCTCAATCCATTGAGGCTGTTAATGTCAATAACACTGTTGCTGCATCCAATAATATTTCTACACTACGTATAGGTTATGTAGGTAGTTCAGCACCGACAGGGCCACTTGGTTGGGCAAATAAAAAAGGAATTTTAGATCGGGAGTTGCAAAAAGCAGGATTTAAAAACATTACTTTTGCAAGATTTCCTAACGGCCCGGATCTAAATGAGGCGCTTGTTGCCGGACAATTAGATGTTGGTTCTTTAGGCGATACACCAGCCATAATTTTGAGAGCAAGGGGTCAGGAAACGCGACTGCTGCGAATTACTCAATTTGATACAACCGCCTGGTTAGTGGCGAAAAAAAATGGTGCGCGATCGCTTGCTGAACTGAAAGGTCAAAAAATAGCTACTCAAAAAGGTTCTTATATGCATAGATACCTGTTGGGTCTATTAGCTGAAGCTAAAATTGCCAAAGATGTAAAAGTTGTTCACTTAATGACTACTGAAGCAAAAGCTGCTTTAGAACGTGGTGATGTAGCAGCTTATGCAACTTCCAGCGATCTCGGGCTTTTTCTGAAATCACAAGGGTTTCCAGTGATTGATTCTTCGGGAAATCATCAGGGTTTATCAGGGACATCATTAGTTGTTGCAACCGAAAGCTTTTTGGCGAAACAACCTGATTTTCCGCAGAAATTTAATGCAATTCTCACCCTAGCAGCGAAGGATTTAAAAGCGAATTCTGAAGAATATTATCAGTACCATGCTCAAACTACTAAATATCCCATCAACATCATTAAAGTATCATTCCCACTCAAACAGGTATCAGAAGAACCATTACCAGCCGAAGGCGTGAAACTTTTAGAAGGGACAAAGAAATTTTTAGTCTCGCAAGGTTTAGCAAAATCCGACTTTAAATTAACAGATTGGGTTGCTAAAGAACAGCCTCGTTAATTTTATCTGTCTGAGCTTGTTACACAAAAATACTCCTCACTTTAGAGGAAGATTTTATGAATATTGCTGTTGCAGCTAATATATACAAGTTTGTGGAGAAGAATACGATCAGCTTTGCTGATTTTCGAGATTTTATCTTTACTAATCTCGCCACATTAGATGTAAAGAAAAATCGCAACTTCTTCAAAAAAATGCTGGTAAAAAGAAAGTAGACAACCTTCTTAATCAGTACTATCTACCCAATACAATTGAAAAATAAGGTAGAACCTATGACTATTGCATTAGACCGTCCCAGAAAAACTAAGTCTGCTCAAATTCGGGAAAAACTAGGTTATCCGATCATTGACACCGATGTACATACTCAAGAGTTTCCCCCAGCATTCTTGGACTATTTAGAGCAAGTTGCTGGAACTGCGCTCGCACAGCGTTTTCAAGAACACTTACCCGGTGCATCTCGCTCTAAATGGTTTAAGCAATCTTGGGATGAACGCCGCACTTACCGCACCGCCCGTCCTCCTTTCTGGACTCGTCCCACTAACGATCCCCTAAATTTAGCTACTATTAGTTTGCCGAAGTTGCTGCACGAACGCTTACAAGAAGCTGGTACAGACTTTGCTGTTGTGTACCCCAACTTGGCAACAATGGCTCCACACATCGGCAATGAAGAGATGCGGCGGGCTGTTTGCCGTGCAACTAACACTTATCACGCTGATATTTTCCGTCCTTATAGCGATCGCTTAACACCAATTGCCGCTATCCCCATGCATACGCCCGAAGAGGCGATCGTAGAATTGGAATATGCGGTGAAAGTGCTGGGACTCAAAGCAATTCAAATTCCCGGACATATCCGCCGCCCGATTCCCGCCTTCGAGAAGTATGGCGAAGAAGTAGCCAACGAAGCCATCTGGATTGACACCTTTGGCTTGGATAGTAAATATGATTACGATCCCTTCTGGGCGAAGTGTGTAGAACTGAAAGTTGTACCCACCACCCACTCTTCCGGTATGGGGTGGATCAATCGGCGTTCGATTAGCAATTACCAATACAACCATATTGGTCACTTTGCATCGGCTGGGGAAGCACTATGTAAATCTCTATTTTTTGGTGGTGTAACTCACCGCTTCCCCACGCTCAAGTTTGCCTTTTTAGAAGGAGGTGCAGCTTGGGGTGCTAGTTTGTACACCGATTTGATTTGGCACTGGGATACTCGCAATAAAGACCATTTGGTGGAAAATAACAATCCTGCCAATATCGATCGCGAAGAACTGTTAGAACTATATACCCGTTACGGTGGTGAATTAGTACATGGTCGTTTGGATCGGCTAGGTAGTGGTTTAGGTTTCCACGCTGATTTATTATCTCCCCTAGAACCAGGTGATTTAGATGAATTCGCCGTTGCCGGAGTTACCAAGCCAGAAGATATCCGCGATCGCTTTTTGAATCACTTCTACTTCGGGACAGAATCGGATGATACCCGTGTAGCTCAAGCTTTTAACCGCAAAGCTAATCCTTATGGCGATCGTGTTAAAGCATTTTTGGGTTCTGATTCTGGTCACTGGGATGTACCTGATATTACTGCGATCGCTGCTAATACCTATTCAATGGTAGAACGCAAAATTATCACCGAAGAAGATTTGCAATACTTCCTGTCAATTCATCCCTTGGAGTTGTACACCAGCCTGAATCGTGACTTCTTCAAAGGTACGGCTGTTGAGAAAACCGCAGATGAATTTTTGGCTGGGAAAGGGATTAGGGACTAGGGACTGGGGACTGGGGACTGGGGACTAGGAATGAAGAAGATGAGGGAAAAGAATTAATAACCAATCCCCAATGCCCCATCCCCAATCCCCATTACCCCTTATCCCCAGAGGGAACCCCACCTTCCCCAATGCCCCATCCCCAATCCCCAATCCCCAATCCCCAGTACCCAATCCCCAATCCCCAATCCCCAATCCCCAATCCCCAGTACCCAATCTAAGGTAAACTATCATGACGATCGCTCTAGACCGCCCACAAAAAACCAGGTCTGCTCAGATTCGGGAAAAACTTGGTTATCCAATCGTTGACACCGATGTACATACCCAAGAATTTGAACCAGCAGTCTTGGATTATTTAGAGCAAGTTGGTGGAACTGCACTTGTTGAACGTTTCAAAGAGAATTTACCAGGATCTTCCCGCTTTAAGTGGTACAAGCAAAGTTGGGAAGAACGTTTTGCTTATCGCACTAATCGCCCTAACTGGTGGGGTCGTCCGACAAAAAACACTTTGAATTTGGCTACCATTAGCTTGCCCAAGTTGCTGCACGAACGCTTGCAAGAAGCAGGTACAGACTTTGCCGTTGTGTACCCCAATTTGGCAACAATGGCCCCGAATATCGGCAACGAAGAAATGCGGCGGGCTGTTTGTCGGGCAGTTAACACCTACCATGCTGATATTTTCCGTCCTTATAGCGATCGCTTAACACCCATCGCCGCCATTCCCCTACATACTCCCGAAGAAGGGATTGAAGAGTTGGAATATGCGGTAAATGTTCTGGGACTCAAAGCAATTCAAATTCCCGGTTATGTTCGTCGTCCAATTCCTGCCTTTGAGAAGTATGGCAAAGAAGTGGCTAACGAAGTAGTTTGGATTGATAACTTTGGCTTAGATAGCGAGTATGATTACGATCCATTCTGGGCTAAGTGCCAAGAACTGAAAGTTGTACCCACAACTCACGCTTCTAGCCAAGGTTGGACAACTCAGCGTTCTGTCACCAACGCCCAGTACAATCACATTAATCACTTCGCCTTTGCAGCCGAAGCATTATGCAAATCGCTGTTCTTTGGTGGAGTTACTCGCCGCTTCCCACAATTGAAGTTTGCCTTCTTGGAAGGCGGTTCAGCTTGGGGTGCTAGTCTATACGCCGATATTATTTGGCATTGGGAAACTCGCAACAAACAACATCTGTTGTCAAATAACAATCCTGCGATTATCGATAAGGAAGCACTAGTAGAGTTGTACACCCGCTACGGTGGCGAACTTGTAAATGGACGCTTAGATAAAATTGGTGATGGTTTAGGATTTCACCATCAATTATTAGCGCCAGAAAATCCGGGCGAACTCGACGAATTTGAACTAGCAGGAATAGAGAAGCCAGAAGATGTGCGCGATCGCTTCTTGAATCATTTCTACTTCGGTACAGAATCAGATGATACCCGTGTAGCTCAAGCTTTTAATCGTGCCGCTAATCCCTTTGGCGACAGAGTTAAAGCTTTCTTGGGTTCAGATTCCGGTCACTGGGATGTGCCTGATATCACCGCCGTTACAGCCAACGCCTACTCAATGGCAGAACGCGAAATCATTACCGAAGAAGACCTCCGCTACTTCCTCTCAATCCATCCCTTAGAGTTGTACACCAGTCTCAATCAAGACTTCTTCAAGGGTACAGGTGTTGAGAAAGCCGCAAACGAATATCTAGCGGCTAAGAAATAACTGTCATTGGTCATTGGTCATTAGTCATTTGCAAAGGACAAAGGACAAAGGACTAATGACAAAGGACAATAACAACGTTCCATGTTCCATTTCCTCTGTTCACTTGTAGCGTGGGCCCTGCCCACTCTACATTTCTCTAAATTCTGTGTCTAATACCCACAATCTGCACTTTCATTGCATCGGTTTACATCTTTGATGCGTCGGTTTGCACCTTGATTGCATCGACTTGCACTTTGATTGCATTGACTTGCACCTTTGTTGCATCGACTTGTACCTTGATTGCATCGGGTTGCACCTTTGATGCATTTACTTGCACCTTGATTGCATTGGTTTGTAAAAACTAACCTACACAAAAATGATTTAATTATGGTACTAGATATAACAAAACCAAAGGATTACATTGACCTAGCAGCTTCTCTATCCAAGGAACTTGCTCAATCCGCAGTTGAACGGGATGCTAAAGCTGGAGTTCCAGAAGAGGAAATTAATAAACTGCGTGAAAGTGGACTGCTACCACTGATTGTACCTAAGCAATATGGTGGCATTGGTGCAACTTGGATTGATGCTTTAAAAATTGTTAGAAAGCTATCAAAAGCAGATGGTTCAATTGGTCAGTTATATGGTAATCATCTCAACTTGACAGCTTTGGGTCACGTTTCCGGCACACCAGCCCAAAAAGAAAAATATTATCGAGAAACTGCTAAAAATAACTTATTTTGGGCAAATGCAATTAATACAAAGGATACTAGGCTGAAAATAAATCCAGAAGGTGAGAACTTTCGAGTTAATGGTGTTAAAAGCTTTGGTACAGGTATTTCCGTTGCCGATTACCGAGTATTCTCCGCTTTGGAAGATGGCGTAGAATTGCCTTTCATATTCATCATTCCCAAAGACAGAGAAGGGTTAGTTTCTAATCAAGATTGGGATAATATTGGGCAACGCCGCACTGATAGCGGTAGTTATACATTTAACAATGTTTTAGTAGAAAAAGATGAGATTTTGGGGCCACCAAATCCCTCTGATAGTGCCTTCTCAACTTTTCTTGGGATTATTGCCCAGCTAACAAAAACCAACGTTTATTTAGGAATTACTAAAGGAGCTTTCGCCGCCGCTCGTGAGTACACTAAAACTACTACACAGCCGTGGATTACATCAGGGGTAGATAGTGCTACTCAAGACCCATATATTCTGCATCATTACGGAGACTTTTGGGTGGAAATTCAAGCTGCGATCGCTCTAGCTGACCAAGCAGTTGAGAAGGTACAAGCAGCATGGGAGAAAGATGTAGAACTTACTCATCAAGAGAGGGGAGAAGTTGCGATCGCAGTTTCTGCGTCCAAGGCATTAGCTACCCGTGTAGGTATAGATATTACCAACCGCATTTTTGAAGTTACGGGAACACGCGCCACTGCAACTAAGTATGGATTTGACCGTTACTGGCGGGATTTGCGAACCTTTACCCTGCACGATCCTGTGGACTACAAATTGCGAGCGATCGGCGATTGGGTACTCAATGATGAATTACCCGTTATCACGCAATATTCTTAGCCAAAGACGCGATGAATCGCGTCTCTACAATCCAAAATCTAAAATACAAAATCTAAAATCTAATGACTCAACTAAAAACACTTCCTACCTACGACCCAAGTTTATTTGAGGGAGCTGCTGAGGGTTACGCTCAATATAGAACCAAATACCCACCGATTGTATTCGACAAACTAGCCGAAATATTTAATCTCAATGGTGAAGGACGACTCCTTGATTTAGGTACTGGCCCAGGATTAATTTCAATTGGTCTGCGTACCAAATTTGAGGAAGTTGTAGCGATCGATCCCGATCCCGACATGATTGCAGAAGCTAAACGGCAAGCAGCAGCAGTCGGAGCAAATAATATCACTTGGTTACAACAAGGCGCAGAATTCATCGACGCTAGTTTAGGAAAATTTAAGTTAGCCACTATCGGTAGAGCCTTCCACTGGATGGAACGCGAACTAGTACTTGAGAGCCTTTATGAATTGTTAACTGATGATGGTGCATTAGCACTGCTTCAGACTGGTGATAACCCTTGGGAAAGCAATCTACCTTGGAAGCAAGCTGCTGTTGGAGTAGTGAAAAAATGGCTAGGTGAAGAACGCCGGACTGGACAACGAGGACAAGGCATTCGTAAACCACTCGATCCTCCCCATGAAGTTGTAATTGGTAATTCAGCTTTTGCTCGTCAAGAAAACTATGAAGTGCTATTTGAAAAATCTTGGACTATCGATAGCTATCTCGGCTATTTATACACTACAGCCTTCTCTCTGAAAATTTTCTATGGTGATAACGCTCCAGCATTTGAAAAGGATCTTAGAGAAGCGCTACTAGCAGTTGAGCCGTCTGGAAATTTTACAGAAGAACTCAAAGCTACAATTTTAGTCGCTTGGAAACACTAACAAAATTGCACTCAAATTAAAACAGAGCTTCATTCACACATTTCAATCTTCCACTAGCATCCCCTTGGAGTGGGTCTTTCTCACTCCACTTCCTAACTTTTTCCTCCTAACTATTAAATTCTCAGTTCCTCGAGTCGTTTCAGGGTGGGTTATACCCACCTATTTCTTAATTTAATAGATAAGGTATTTTGAGTAAAAATATTTATTTTACTTATTAAATAACTTAATAAAAAAGATTTTTTGTTTTTTCACATAGCAATTAATCATCACGTTTCAACCACTTAGAGGGAAATCAATAAAACAACCCATGCCAGCTTTAAAAGGAAAGTTTGAATTTAGGAAAAACCAGAGAACAACACGTCGTTCGTTGTTGTTTGCTTTGGGCTACTGCTTAATGCTATCGACGGTCTTATCGAGTTGTGGTGAAGCCAAAAATAACACTCAGCAGTCATCAGCTTCCCCTAAGTCTGTAGCTGCATCTAGCACTACACAGAAGTCAACTGAGAAGCAAGTAGTGCGGATTGTACGTTCAAAACAACTTACTGCTTTAGCAATTTTAGAAAAACAGGGTTCCTTAGAAAAGCGATTAGAGCCTCTGGGTTTTAAAGTACAGTGGGCTGAGTTTGCGGCTGGACCACAACAACTAGAAGCCCTAAATGCCAATGGACTGGATATCGCATCTACAGCCGAATCGCCTCCTGTATTTTCACAAGCAGCCGGAGCGCCTCTTGTTTATCTAGCTACTACACGCCCCAGTGGTAAAGCTATTTCACTTTTAGTTCCTGTCAACTCTCCTGTTAAAAGTGTTGCCGATTTGAAGGGTAAAAAAGTAGCTTTTCAGAAAGCTTCTATCGGTCACTACTTATTAGTTAAAGCCTTAGAAGATGCCGGACTAAAACTGAGCGATGTCCAATCAGTTTTTTTAACGCCGCCAGATGCAAATGCAGCATTCAGTCAGAATAAGGTGGATGCTTGGTATATTTGGGAGCCATTTGCTACCAGAAATGTACAAAATAAAATAGCTCGTGTTTTAGCCGATGGTGAGAAGTTGCGGGATACTGGCAACTTTTATTCAACTTCACGCCAGTTTTATCAGGCTCATCCTGATGTTATCAAAGTGTTTCTAGAGGAGTTAGAAAAGGCAGAAATTTGGACTAAGGATCATCCCAAAGAAGTTGCACAACTGCTTGCTCCTGTAACTCAACTAGATCCACCAACTCTAGAAATAATGCATAAAAAATATGACTATGGGTTGCTACCAATCACCGATAAAACTATTACTAAGCAACAAGAAGTTGCAGATAAGTGGTACAGCTTAGGGCTTATCCCCAAGAAAGTAAATGTTAGAGACGGATTCCTGACACCTGAAGAGTACGCCAAAATTACTCCTTCAGAGGTTCTAGCGAATAAGTAGTTATCCCTAAAAAGAAACTAAAATTCAGGAGAATATTATGTCTACCTCGACTTTGACAAAGGTGAAAATTAGGTCTATTGATGCTCCTTTGGGAGCGATAGTTACCGATCTTGATGCCAGTCAAGCGATCGCACCTGAAGTCATCTTACAACTTAAAGCAGTTCTGCGCGATCGCCACATCTTAATCTTCAAAAATCAAAAGCTATCCGATGAACAACTTTTGAACTTTTCTCTATACTTTGGTGCGCTTTTTGTACCATCTGATGAAACTCCAGTATTGGCTTCTAAACCAGGAGAAACTCCGGTGGTGATTCCGATTTCCAATGTTGATGGTGGCTATACCGGTACTGGAGAACTCACTTTCCATTCCGATCACAAATGGACTCCTATCCCATCTAGTGGTTCACTTCTTTATGCGTTGGAAATACCAACTCATGGTGGAGATACTTATTGGTTAAATACCAATTTAGCCTATGAGGCATTAGATGAAGCCACCAAAGAACGGATTGCAGATTTACAGTTAATTACCTACAACCCATTTTTGCGAGATCGGAATGCACCCCGCTCTTTGTATCGTTTAGACAAAACTATTCCTTTAATTAGTCCGATCTTTCCCCATCCTTTAGTTAGAACCCATCCAGAGAGTGGGAAAAAGCATCTTTATTTAGATGCTGCCACAGAAGTGGAAATTGTCGGGTTAGAGCCGGAAGAAGGATCTAAACTGATTGAACAATTGAGGCAACATCTAACTCAACCCAAGTTCTACTACCAACACAAATGGTCTGTAGGCGATATTGTCTATTGGGATAATCAAGCTACCTTACATTACCGTCAAGCATTCGATCCGAATGAGCGACGAGTATTAAAGCGGGTTAGCCTTGCAGGTAGTCGTCCCTTTTAGGATTTATAGCTCAGAAGATTGAGTTGATGAGCGTTTAAATATACCTTTTATTGGTCAAAAGTCAAGAGTTATTCTGGACTTTTGACCAATAAAACTTGTCTACATATCATACTCTATGCTTGTAAATCAAAAATAGTAAAAATTATTTTTTTGGTTAAAAACAAGTGTTCATGAATACTTTATTTTTAGACCAACTTTGATAGACTCTAGACTGAAAATCAGAGTTGTTAGCACTCATTAAAAGCGCTAATACGGGAACTATTGAACTTAACTAAAAAAATATTATGAAGCTTTTCAAATCTTTGCAAAGGTTAAGTTTGTCTAGCAATAAACCTCTGCACTCAAAAATCAAAAATACCAAGATACTATGTGAATCTAGCCTAAATATTAAACTTATAGAAGCTAAATATAAAATTGAGCCGAAACATATATATTTATTAATTGCTGCTTGCACTTTCACTATACCAATGAGCATAGTTGGTTGTAGTCAAGAAACTAAAAATACTCAAAACCAACTATCCCCAATTAGTACACAATCTCAAAGTAAAACAGTCTCTAATACTCCCCAAAAACAAGAACTACGAGTTGTTTATTCTAAGCTTGGTTCTCTTGCAGTGATGAGAAAGCAAGGAACTCTAGAAAAAAGTTTGGCAGCAAAGAATTTTACTGTCAAGTGGCTAGAGTTTGCTGCTGGGCCACAAGCTTTAGAAGCGTTAAATGCTGGTTCTCTTGACATCGCAGCTACAGCTGAGTCACCACCTATATTTGCTCAAGCCGCAGGTACGCCTCTTGTGTATATTGCAACGACCCGATTTAATGGTAGAGGAGTTTCTTTTTTAGTACCAAAAAACTCTCTGATTAAAAGTGTTGCTGACTTTAAAGGCAAAAAAGTTTCTTTTCAAAAAGCTTCTATTGCCCACTATGTTTTGCTAAAAGCGTTGCAAAAAGAGGGACTAAAACTGAGTGATGTAAAATCTCTGTTTCTCCCACCTCCAGATGCAAATGTGGCTTTTAGTCAGGGAGGAATTGATGTTTGGGTAATTTGGGAACCTTACATTACTAGAAATGTCCAAAAAAATCTTGGTCGTGTATTAATAGATGGGCAAGGACTTCAGGATATTGGTATTTTTTATACTAGCTCACGTAAATTTGCTAAAGAGCATCCTGATATTCTCAAAGTTTTTCTAGAGGAGTTTATTAAAGCTGAAGATTGGTCGCAGAAAAATATTGATAAGTTAGCAGAACTTGAAACGAGTGACGTTGGTATCGATGTACCCACTCTCAAAACAATTCATAGTAAAGCAGTATATGGTCTGCTACCAATTACTGATGAAGTTGTTAAAAAACAACAACAAATAGCTGATTTATGGTATGCACAAGGGCTTTTACCAAAAAAGGTTAATGTCAAAGATGGAGTACTTACTCCAGAAGAATATGCAGCATTCACACCTGATTCAATTAAATCTAATAAGTAAAGAACTGTAATTAAGTTTAAGAAACTGAAAAAGTTACGTTATTAGCTAATGCTTTTAAATCAGCAGTTAATCAAAAAGTGAGGGGGAAATGTTTAATAATTTTGTGAAAAATAAGACAACAGTAATCAATAAAATAGCCTTATTTATAATCCCTGGTTTTGTGGCTTTATCTAGTACTTTAATAAGTTGTACGTCAAATGTATCTAACACAAATGCAGGAAGCGTTCCGAAAGCAGAGCCAGCAGGGGCTAAGACTATAACTTTTAAAACAAAGTTACTGCGAATAGGGTATCAAAGCTCTGGTGATTTAGTTAGAGTCAGAGGAGTTTTAGAAAAACGTTTGGAGCCTTTGGGCTTGAAAGTAGAGTGGTCACAATTTGCTCAAGGGCCACAACTTATGGAAGCAATGAATGTGGGCAAAATTGATATTGGCTCTGTTGGAGAAACGCCTCCCATCTTTGCTCAAGCTGCGGGTGCAAGAATCATCTATTTGGCTGGGAGAAGACTTGGGCCTAATTCAGGTAAAGGTAGTGCGATCGCAGTTCCGAAAAACTCTCCAATTAAAAAATTAGCTGATATTAAAGGTCAAAAAGTAGTCTTTCAAAAAGGTTCTGCTTCTCACTATTTTATCATCCAAGCCTTAAAAGAAGTAGGTTTAAAATATAGTGATATTCAAGTCTTAAGTATGCCCAATGTGGAAGCCCGTGGCGCATTTATTCAAGGCACTATTCCAGTTTGGGTAACTGGCGATCCTCATTTAGCTTTGGTAGAAAAACTCCACGGTGCTCGTGTGCTTAGAGATGCAACCAATATCGGTACTCCAGGCGGATACTATGTAGGAACACGAGAATTTGCTAAGGAAAATCCCGAATTAGTTCGCACCATTTTAGAAGAAATTGAGAAAAATGGTGAATGGGCAGAAGCGAATCGTAAAGAAGTAGCGAAACTCATAGCACCTGTACTCAAAATTGATCTACCTATTCAGGAAGTAATTTCTAGCCGTGCTACTTATCGTTTAAGAGGAATTACTCCAGAACTAATGCAAGCTCAACAAAATGTTGCTGATTTGTTCTATAACGAAAAAATATTACCCAAAAAAATTGATATTAAAGAAGCATTACTCACGCCTGAAGAATATGCAGCTATTACTCCACCAACACTGATAAGTGAAAAGTAGAGAATAATCAGATATGAAGTTTGCCTAACTTGAACAAGGGGCTTAACAATTTGCTCAACTAACTTGTTAAGCCTATTGTTTGGTTAAGTAAAAACCAAGGAAGGAACAAGCGATCGCAAATATTCTTACAGATATAGCAAGGGACTGGGGACTGGGGACTGGGGACTGGGTGAAAAGCCTTTTTGTGTCTAAGTTTTATCGTCTGTTGATGTCCTAACCACCTTGACTGTTGCTATATGATTTAAAACTGACAATTAGTTTTAGCTGTATCAAGTAATGGCGAACATATAGAAGCAGGTTTATTCAGCGATTAAGTTAGCGATCGCATCTACTAACTCGCTTGGCTCTACTGGTTTGGCTATATGCTTGTTAAATCCGGCTCTTAGTACTTGTTGAGCGTTCATTTCTCCAGCATAGGCGGTAAGGGCGATCGCGCGAATTTTTCCTCCCTGCTCTGGTGGCAGTGTTCTCAACTGTCGGATAAACATACATCCATCCACTTCTGGCATCCCAATATCACTTAAAAGTATATCTGGCAAGGATTGGGCTAAAGTAGCTAGGGCTTCATTTGCTGATGTTACTGCTGTCACATTTGCCCCATACTGCTCCAGTAAGAAGACAATAAATTCTCGCGTATCTGTATCATCATCCACTACTAAAATTTTCACACCATTCAAATTTGAAGATGGCTCAGAATTACTACTATCTTGTTTAATCTCTAATTGATTTTGGATTAACGGTAGTTTTACAGTAAAAGTTGCCCCCCGATCTTCGCCCCCACTTTCTACTTGGACTGTCCCACCATGCAATTCGACTAAGTGACGGACGATCGCTAATCCTAACCCCAATCCACCAAATTTTCTGGTGGTGCTGCTATTCTCTTGACGAAAATATTCAAACACGTAAGGCAGAAAATTGGGGTCGATGCCTTTCCCTGTGTCGCTGACTTGAATCAGTGCTGAGTTATGAGTGCTGGGTGCTGAGTTGACATTAGAATATGACGATAGTCGAATATCAACCCGTCCGCCCTCTGGTGTAAACTTAACTGCATTTGAGAGCAAGTTCCAAACGATTTGCTGCAATCGGTTGGAGTCACCCAAAACTTGCCCCAAATTTGGTTCTAGGCTGATGTGCATCTCTATTGACTTAGCTTCTGCCGATAGCCGCACTGTCTCTATTGCTGCCGAAATCACAGATGTCAGATCGACTGGGTAGATATTCAAGCTGATTTTACCTTGTAAAATCCGGGAGATATCCAGTAAGTCTTCAATCAGTTGAGCCTGTAACTTCGCATTTCGCTCAATAGTCTTCAGCGCTTGAGGAATTGTCTTTTCATCAAGTTTTTTGGTTTGGAGTAGCTTTGACCAACCTAAAATTGGGTTGAGTGGCGATCGCAATTCATGAGAAAGTACCGCCAAAAACTCATCTTTTATCCGGTTGGCGTTTTCTGCTGTTTTCCGGGCGGTTTGCTCTGCCTCGTATAGACGGGCACGTTCCATCGCTTGTGCGCACTGCTGTGCGAGTGCCAGCATAAAGGCTCGATCGTCTTGATTAAACTTCTGAATTTCGGTAAAAGCTAGAGACATTCCCCCAATAGCTTGTCCTTCAATCAGCAATGGAATCGAAATCCAAGCGTTGTAGTTGGACTGAGCATATTCCTTGGCAAGATTTGAGTAACGAGCAATCCTCGCTTCGGTTGGCTCTTCCCAAATAGGCTGCTTAGTTCTGACTGCTTCTGCCAGTGGCGCGGATGCATTAATCGAGAATCGACGCCATGAATCTATTATTTCTTGTTGCCCGCCAACAGTGCGGATAAGTTCTAATTCAGTGCCGCTTTCAGTCAGTAGTGCCACAAAAACAGAACTAGCTCCCAAAGCTGCAATACCTTGCTCTACAATTACTTCAACAACTTGTGTCGCAGTTAAAGATTCAGAAAGAGCAGCGGTAATGGCTTGCAGACGGGTAGTGCGAGATGCTGCGCGTAAAGCCGCCTGTTGAGATTGCTGGGCTTCTCTGTAGAGTCGGGCATTATCAACTGCGATCGCCGCTCGGCCAGCTAATTCCTCAGCTAACATCAGGCTTTTGTTATCGTATAAACGACCTGAAGAAGATACCAAAGTTATAGCACCCAGCACTCGTCCTCGAAGGATCAGCGGTACGCTCATCCCAGATGTTGGATTTAGTTCTTGCAGGACTTTGAAGTGATTAGCGTTGTGGGTTAACCCTTGGAGCTGTTCCTCAGAAATAAAATGAGTAATTTGTGATTTGCCTGTCCGTATTACCTTCGCAACACCTGCTGTTTGTGCCAAATCAGGCGGATAATTTTGTAACTGTTCTACCAATTCTTGCTTCTCTGGATTGGCATGGGCTGTTGCAAGTCGGCGAACTAATTGATTGTCACCAATAATATCAACTAAGCACCAATCAGCGATTTCCGGCACTGCTAAACGCGCCAAACCTGCTAGGGTTGTTTCGTAGTCCAAAGATGCAGCCAAAATCCCACTAGCTTCAGCTAAGAAACGCTGCTCCTCTTCCACTTGTTTGCGCTTAGTGATATCTCGCGAAGACCCTTGCATCTCTAAAATTTCTTGAGTTTGGCGATCGCGAATAGCTCGAATAGTTGCTTCCAACCAGATATAATGCCCGTCTTTGTGACGAGCGCGGTGAGTAACGGTATAAATATCTGGTAAATCGGCATTGACTGGGTAATTCTTGGCAATCTCTGCCAAATCTTCTGGGTGAACTAACTCCTGGCTGGGATGACCGACTAGTTCCTCTGGTTGATATCCCAATACTGTGTAGCAAGCTGGTGAAACATACAGAAGAATTCCATCTACTGTGTGGCGGGAAATAATATCAGTTGAATTCTCAGCCAGCAGCCGAAAACACGCCTCACTCTCACGCAGTTTTGCCTCTGCCTGCTTGCGTAGATTAACGTTACGGAAATAAAGTGATAACCCTGTGGCTGAAGGATAGGCACGAACCGCAAACCATGTATCAAAGGGTGGGTAATAATCTTCAAGCTCAAGCGGCATTCCTAGAGCAACTGCGCTGAGATAAAGTTGACCAAAGCTAGTATTAGCCAGTTCTGGAAACTCTGACCACAAATTTTTTCCGAGCAGATCCTCGCAGGAACGCCCCAAAGTTCTGCTTCCCTCATGATTGAGATAGGTAAAGCGCCACTCACGATCAAAGGCAAGAAAGCCGTCAGTTATGCTCTCTAAAATCTTGGTAACTTGCTCTTTGGCAGTTTCAGCCTCAACACGAGCCGCTTGCTCTCGCTCAAACAGCTGTTCCCGCTCGGCTTCTGCTTGCTTGCGCTCCGTGATTTCTTGGCAGATTGCACCCACCCAAGTAATATCACTTGGTAGTTTAATCGGATAATAATTTACCAACCAGTGCCGCTGCTTTCCAGGTGCGGCGGGTGTCTCTCCACTGGCCTCTTGGGTAATAGGTTCTCCCGTCTCGATCGCATGGTGTAAAGCTTCCATCACCGCAGGATCTACTCCAGGTAGCACTTGAGCGACGGTCTTACCGATATGCGCTTCTTGGGGAAAACCGTTAATCTCAGCTAAAGCGTCATTCAAGCGAACGTATCTCAATTTCTCATCCCATAGACCAATACCTACAGGGGCGTTATTAAAGAGGGTATCAAGTAGAACGTTAGCTTCAACCAAACGAGTCTGCTCTGTTTTCAGTAGCGCCAACAGTTGCTCGCGTTCTGCCTCAGCTTGCTTGCGTTCGCTGATATCCACGCACATTCCTACCCATTCCTGAATTTCGCCTGATTCGTCAAGTATAGGCACACCGCGTATAGCCATGTCACGGTATTCGCCGTCATGCCGCAAAACGCGATACTCGGCAACTGCAACGCTGCGCCCAAAAAAGGCTTGTCTCCAAATAGCAGCTACAGATGTCCGGTCATCTGAGTGTAGTGCCTCAAACCAACCCCATCCTTTGTATTGTTCGGGACTTTGCCCAGTGAACGCCTCCCAAGTCGGAATCTCGTCAACAACGTTGCCCCAAGGCCCGGCGCTCCAGACGATGGATGCACTTGCTTCTGCCAGTGAGCGGTAGCGTGCTTCACTATGACGCAGATTTTCTTCTACTTGCTGCTGTTCATCCAAATCTTGTCGCAAATCTGTAACCTCTCGAGCTTTCAGGTTATCAATTAAATCTTTAAGTAAGTCGGCACAATAAACCAAATTATATGAAGAAAAATTAACTAGGCTAAAACTCTCTTCCCTCCTGCCCGATCTCAACGATAAATGTTTCCACCCACCTACTTAACAATGGTATAATTTTCCTCTCCAATCGAGACACCTGGAATTTCAAAAATCTGACGATATTTTTCCTCCGTTTCTGGCAATAGTGACGAGCTTCGCTGCTGCTCAATGAACTGACCAATTTGAGTGGCGATCGCACTCTCATCATTTTGAGTAAATTGGTGTCAGGTTCTAAAATTTGAGCGCTGAAAAATTCGATGTTCAGCAACAGCCCGGTGCAGTTCAGTGTAGAGTAGGCCATTAACTGTGTCAGGAAACTCCCAAATACTCTTGCCTAAGAAGTCTTCCTTATTTATGTTAGCTAATTCAGCTAGCTTGTCATTAAGTAGGTGTAGCACCATTAGAGACGCGATTAACCCAAGTCTTTCCAAGAGTTAGAAGTTATAAATTCTCCCCCTGCTCCCCTGCTCCCCTACCTCCTGCCTTATTTCAACAATAAATTTTCCCACCCACCTACTTAAATATTGGAATATAGCATCTGCGATAACTTTGACTCCATTTATCTCCGGCTATAGACCTTGTAAGTTGGTGATTATGTATTACATCAACTATGATGCAAGCTATTTAAGCTAGTAATAGAATTGTTTCAATTCAGGGGATAAGAATATGAAGGTTTGGCTTGCTTGCTTTTTAGTGTTGTTTGCCTTAGCAGAACTGTTTGACTGGTTGCAAGAGTTTAATCTGCCGTTACCTATCTATATTTTGGGTGGCGCTTTTTTAGCTGTTGCTTCTAACTATGATAAAATTGTCGGCTCCTATTTTGCAGATTCCAGCATTGAAGCATCACTTGAACAACCTCAGTTAGATTCACTAACTCCATCTACTAATCCGATTTCTTTCCCAATTAGCAATTCTGTTGAAGATGTTCCAACATCTCAAACAGATGATTAGGGCTTGTCTAATTCTATGGTTGACGCTGGGCGTAAGCTTGCTTTAAAAGTAGGAATACGTCAAAATCTCTAACTAACAAGTAAATTGTTACATTAATAGGAGCTTTAGGTTAATTAGCTTTTAACCTAGATTCCCAAAATTGACTTCTGTGCCGACAACATCTACCCAATTCAGGCTACCGCCTCGACGCCGTGATTAGTGGACTATTAGAAAAACTCCGCGTACCTTTTGTCAAAGTTCAGGATTCCCGTGAAACTTCTAAGAGCAAAAGTTGGCTACAAATTATTTTTGTTACCAGTATAGGAGTTACTGCCTTTATCTGGGGAATTCGGGAACTCAAATGGTTACAGCCTTGGGAGTTAAGAGTTTATGACCAGATGTTGCGATCGCGTCCATCAGAAGCACCCGATCGGCGGATTGTGCTAGTAAAAATTACTGATAACGATCTCAAACGCGAGAAATGGCCTCTATCAGATCGGACAATCAATCAGCTATTAAAGAAAATAGAGTCTTATCAACCGCGAATTGTTGGTTTATATCTTTTCCGACCAGAAGACAATA